>JAAYXC010000051.1 GCA_012516115.1 Bacillota bacterium
AAGCCACCCCGCCTCCTCCGGCCGGTTGTATCCCGGCATAGAAGACCTGGAGCAAAAACCAGAGAAGGAGATAGAAAGAAGCGGGGATCTCCAGGAAAAGTGGATAGAAAAAGATGGGAACAAGGGTAATGATGCGGGCCTGCGGATAAAGCAGGATATAAGCCCCCATGACCCCGGCGATGGCGCCCGAGGCCCCGATGGCCGGGACCTGGGAACCCGGGTTACTGTAGTATTGCACGAGGTTGGCGGCCACTCCGGCCCCCAGATAAAGGAGAAGAAAACGGCCAGGACCGAGCCGATCCTCCACATTATCACCGAAAAGCCAGAGACTCCACATATTGCTCACCAAATGGCCCAGGCTTCCGTGGAGGAAGATGGCGGTGAGAAAAGGCAGGTAACCCAGGGCCGGTAGTCCTACCCGCGCCGCCCATCCGGGCAGGGAAAACCTGGCCGGCACGAGCCCGAAGGAATAGATGAACCGGAGCAACTCCGTGCGTCCGAGGCCCATCTGGTAGAGAAAAACGGCCACGTTGCCCCCGAGCAAAAGGTAGTTCACCCACGGGAAACGCCGGCTGGGGACATTATCGCGCAAAGGGATCGTCGGCCTCGCCCCCCATCGGCTTTTATGAACGTAAACAAGAACTTATTCTTCCCCGAAAAAATGGTTTCCTTCTCATGCGCCTCGCCCGTCTCCCCCCAGAAGAGTCTAAAGAAAAAACGTTTCCACCGATAACCTAAATAGATGAACGGGCGTTCAAAACGTCGTCCTCGAGCAGGAACACTTCGTCGAGACGGTGAACCTTCTCCGTCGTCTCGCCCCCCGAATACGATGACTCTTACGCGATTTTCTGGCCAAAATTCATACCATGGAATACTTTTCCTTCTTCGACGTCTAACGGCTCTACCGGCCCGCCCGGGGCATCCGGAAGGCCCTGGCCGAGATCGAAAAACACGCCGGGACCCTTTACGACCGGACGGTGGTCCGTCTCTGCGGTCATCTCTTCACCGAGCTCGATTTTAAATGGGAGGAAAACTCAACCGGCATCAAAGAGCCCGACGGAGGAAAGACCGAGGTTAAAGGATCGGCGGTGAATGGGGCAAGGCCCTAATCGCTGGAGGGCGGCATAGTGCTCCGGGGTCGGGTAGCCTTTGTGCTTGGCGAAGCCGTAACCGGGAAAACGTCGATCGTAACAACCCATGAGCCGGTCGCGGGCCACCTTGGCGAAGACCGAGGCCAGGGCGATCGAAAGACAGCGGGCGTCGCCGTGGACCACCGCCTCTTGCGGGTAGGGATACTCCGGCAAGGGGACGGCGTCGAGTAGGATGAAATCCGGGGGAGAGACTAGACGCTCCAAGGCTAAGAGCATGGCCCGTTTGGTGGCCCGGTAAATGTTGAGCTCGTCGATGACCGCCGCCTCCACCCCGCCCAGACCGAATTCGACCCCGGCGGCCATGGCCGCCCGGCAGATCTCCTCCCGGAGGGCGGGGGAAAGACGCTTCGAATCGTCAAGTCCGGGGAGGAAGAGCCCCCGGGGCATGACGACCGCCGCCGCCACCACCGGACCGGCCAGCGGACCACGTCCGGCCTCATCCACGCCGGCCACCCGGGTATGGCCCTGGGCCCAGAGCCGTTCTTCGAAGACCAGGAGCCCGGCCTGTCTCACCCGCTCATCCGCCAGACGGTCCCCGTCCACGCTTCTTACCCCCCTTCGTGCGGCGGGAATAAGCGTTCCATTCGTCGTGGCGAAACCGATGCAACTCACCATGGACCGCTCCGGCCGCCCTTTCGATTGACCTGCTTAACGGAGCATCCACCACCCCGTCTTCGGGCAGGGTATTCCACGGAAGCCCCGGACACAGGCGGCCGATAAGAACTGTCCCGTTTTCCACCTAGAAAGGATCCTCAAGGGTGAGCCTCCCCAACCGCCCCGCGCGGAGATCGGCCAGCAAAAGGGCGGCCGCCCGCTCCATATCCACTCGGTCGCCGGAAAGAAGACACCCCCTGGCCCGGCCGAGGGCGGCCAAATCCGCCTCCGGATCACCGGTAAGCGCGATCCCGTAGCGGGCCGCGAGCCGACCGGGATAACGATCCTCGAGAAGCGCCATTGCTTCCCGGGCAAGCTTCTCCCGGCCGACCAGGTCGTCTTCGATCGCCGCCACCAGAGCCAGAAGGAGCACGGTGGCAGGATCGCCCAACCGCGGGGCCAAAAGGCCGGGAAGATCGAGGACTTCCAGGCCCCGGTGGGCTTTGATCCACTGCGGAGCGCGGGTTATCCCCGGTCGATCGCCCACCGTCGCCGCCCGCCGGCCGGCCAGGCGGTTTAAGAGAGAGGACTTCCCGACGTTCGGGATCCCGATGACCGCCAGTCGGAGCGGCCGTTCGTACTTGTGCGGCCGACGCCCCCGTTTAAGACAAAGGGCCAGAAGCTCGGAGATCCCTTCACCCGTCCGGGCATCGACGGCCACCGCCGCCTCCAGGTGTTCCCGCCAGCGCCCGGTCTTCTCCGGATCGGCCAGATCGGCCTTGTTCAAGGCATAGACCAGCGGACGTCCCGGCATAAGTTCGGCCAGGCCCTGCCCCAGGCTGGACCGGGGGATACGGGCATCCAGCACCACGATCCCGAGATCCAGAACCGGGAGCAGTTCCTTCAAACGGCGACGGGCCTTGGCCATATGACCCGGAAAATGACTGCCGATCATCGGTACCCCCCCAAACCCTTAACGGTCAGAGGGTTTACTTCGTTTTGGTCTTTTCACGTCCGTTACCCTGGATGGGTGGCAAACGATTTATCCGAAAAGAACGGGGGCCATCCGGAATGGATGGCCCGCGAGATCACTCCTCCGTCCGTCGGCGTTCCGTGATCCGGGCCGCTTTACCAGAGCGTTCGCGGAGATAGTACAGGCGGGCCCGCCGGACCTGGCCCTGACGGACGAGTTCGATGCGATCCACCATCGGGGAGTGCAATGGAAAGGTCCGCTCCACCCCCACGCCCTGTGAAATCTTCCGCACGGTAAAGGTCTCCCGCAGGCCGGCCCCCCGCCGGCGGATGACCACGCCTTCGAAGACCTGGATCCTTTCCCGGCCTCCTTCGACCACTTTGACGTGGACGCGCACGGTATCACCCGGTTTAAAATTCGGAAGATCGGTCTTCTTTTCCCTTTCCACGAGATCGATGAGATTCATCGGTCGTTAATCCTCCTTTCGCTAAAGATAAAGAGCTTTCCGGAAGCAGGCCCCGGGCGACTAAAAAGGCGATCTCCTCGCCGCCTACTTTTCCTGCGGCCAAAAGACGCTCCATCAGATCCGGCCGTCGCATGGCCGTCCGCACCAGGGCCTGTTCCCGTCGCCAGGCGGCTATCCGGGCATGATCGCCGGAGAGCAGGATCTCCGGGACCCGCTGGCCGCGGAACTCCGGGGGCCTAGTATACTGAGGATAATCGAGCAGTCCCTGGGCAAAAGAGTCCCGCCCCGGAGCTTCTTCATCGCCGAGGACCCCCGGAAGAAACCTCGTGACCGCCTCCACCACCACCATGGCCGGGAGTTCCCCTCCGCTTAAAACGTAGTCGCCGATGGAGACCTCCCGGTCGACGAAAGAACGAATCCTTTCATCGAAACCTTCGTAATGGCCGCAGACCAGGACGAGATGCGGCATCGCCGCCAATTCGGCCACGAGCCGGTGGCCCAAGGTCTCCCCCTGGGGGGAAAGAAGCACGCGATGCCCCCGCGAACCCGTCCGGCGCTCCACTTCTTCGAGGGCGGCGACGATGGGTTCGGGTCGCAGGATCATTCCCCCGCCACCGCCGTAGGGCGTATCGTCCACCGTGCGGTGGCGGCCGAGCCCAAACCGCCGGAAATCATGAAGATGGATCGCGACCAAACCCTTTTTCTGCGCCCTGGCCACGATGCTGACGGCAAAAGGACCGGCGAACATCTCCGGAAAAAGGGTAAGGATGTCGATGCGCATTGGCCATCCAGCCGCCTTTAAAAATTCGCCGGCGCGAAAACAAAAACTATGCCCGCAAACCCAAGGTGCACCGTTAATCCAAAAGCCCGGGGAGCGGATGCACGATCATCCGCCCGGCGGCAAGGTCCACCTGCACCACCACTTCCCGCAGGGCGGGGAGCAAGACCTCTTTCCCGGCTTCGTCGGCCACCACCAGGACGTCGTTGGCCCCGGTGGCGAGGATCTCCGTGATCCGTCCGAGCAGGCGGCCATCCTCGGTCAAAACCTGGAGACCAAAGAGATCGTCGTGATAATACTCATCGGCCGGAAGGGCGGCCCGTTCTTCCACCCGTACGCAGATCATGGCCCCCCGGAGCGCTTCCGCCTCGTCCATCGTGGTCAGCTCGGCGAAGGCGAGGATGACGAAACCACGCCAGGCCCGCCAGGTGGTAAGAGTGAGGGGCCGCATGCGACCGTCCTTCCAGACCATTACCCTCTGTAACGTGTCGAAACGTTCCAGATGGCCGGTCAAGGGTATCGCCTTGACCTGGCCCCGGTTTCCCTGAGGCGAGACCACCTGGGCCACGGCCACCAATTCTTCGGGCCATTCTTTCTCCTTCATTCGGCCAGTTCCACGGTGATTTTCTTTTTTCCGTCGCGCAGGGCGCGGGCCTTGGCGACGGTCCGGATGGCGTTGATCACCCGGCCTTGCCGGCCGATGATCTTGCCCACATCGCGTTCGTCGACCTTTATCTCGTAGAGTACCCGTCCATGGGGGCCTTCCACCGTCCGTACCTCGACCGCTTCGGGCAGGTCGACGAGGGCGCGGGCAATGGTCAAAAGCAACTCCTCCATTCCCTATCGCCCCTTATTATCTTGCCGCTTTCTCCTCGGCCGGGAGGAGTCCGGCCCGCCGTAATAATTTGCGCGCCGCTTCGGAAGGCTGTGCTCCCCGGGCCAACCACATGGTCGTCTTCTCCCGGTCCACCACCACCTCGGCCGGCTCGGTTAGAGGATTGTAATGCCCGAGGATCTCCACGAACTTTCCGTCCCGCGGAGACCGGGAGTCGGCCACCACCAGCCGGTAAAAAGGTTTCTTCTTCGCCCCCATTCTCATTAGCCGAATCTTCGTCGCCACCGTTTCACCTCCTCTTTTCCGTCACCGCTCGTCTGGACCCCCACTTCGGTGTCGAAGGGGCGGACGATCGGTATATCGGGAATCATCTTGTAAAAAACGGGGAAATGCGATCTCCCCGCGGGGCGTGGCCACGGGTCAAAGACCGAAGGGGAAACGGCCTCCCCGTCCGAACCGGCTTGCCTCGGTGAGCTGTCGCATCAGGCGCTTGCTTTCTTCGAACTGTTGAAGGAGACGGTTGACCTGCTGGACGGTGGTCCCGCTTCCCCTGGCGATCCGTCGACGCCGACTCCCGTCGATGATCTGCGGGCGCCGACGTTCGTCCGGGGTCATGGAACGGATGATGGCCTCCAGGTGCACGAATTCCTTCTCGTCGAAGCGCAGACCCTTGAGGCCTTTGGCCATCCCGCCGGGAAGCATGGCCAGAAGTTGATCGAAGGGCCCCATCTTTCGCATCTCCTGAAGCTGGGTGAGAAAGTCCTCCAGGGTATACTCGTCCCGACGGAGATGGGTCAAGACCGTCCGGGCCTTCTTCTGGTCCAGCGTCCGCTGGGCCTGTTCGATGAGGCTCAAGACGTCACCCATCCCCAGGATGCGGGCGGCGATCCGTTCCGGGTGAAAGACCTCGAATTGTTCGAGCTTTTCGCCGACCCCGGCGAACTTGATGGGCGCCCCGGTCACCGCCCGGATGGAAAGGGCCGCCCCACCCCGGGTATCGCTGTCGAGTTTGGTCAAGATGGCACCGGTAAGCCCCAGTCGTTCGTGGAAGGTCTTGGCCACGTTCACCGCGTCCTGACCGGTCATGGCGTCGGCCACAAGGAGGATCTCCACCGGCCGGACGGCGGCCTTGATCTCTTCCAGTTCGGCCATGAGCTCCTCGTCCACGTGGAGCCGGCCGGCCGTGTCGAGCAAGACGTAGTCCAGACCTCGTCGGCCGGCCTCCGCCACCCCTTCGCGACAAACAGCCACCGGATCCCGGGCCGTTCCGACATAGACCGGTAAACCGATGTCCTCTCCCAAGACCTGGAGCTGTTTGACGGCCGCGGGCCGTCGGAGGTCGGCGGCCACGAGAAGGACGCCCCGCCCCTGTTTGCGGAGGTAAAGGCCGAGCTTGCCCGCGGTGGTGGTCTTGCCGGAACCCTGGAGTCCCACGAGCATGACCGTACTCGGTGGCACGGCCGCCCGGTCCAGTTTGGCCTCGGCCCGCCCCATGATGGTGGTTAACTCTTCGTGGACGATCTTGATGACCTGCTGGGCCGGGGTGAGGCTTTCGAGGATCTCTTTGCCCACCGCGCGGGCCCGCACCCGGGCGATAAAATCCTTGACCACCAGATAGTTCACGTCCGCCTCGAGGAAGGCCAGCCGGACCTCGCGCAGGGCCGCGTCCACATCGGCCTCGCTCAGGCGGCCTTTCCCGCGCAGGCGCCGAAAGATCTCCTGTAACCTTTCGGAAAGCGAAGAGAACACGCTTCAATCTCCCTCCTCTTCCGGACCGAGAAGGGCCTCCAACTCCTTCACCGCGGCGGCCAGGAGTTCGCCGGCCCGCCCGGCGTCCGAACCCAGAATCTCTCCGGCCACCCGTAACTTGGCCGCGCAAGCGGTCAGGACGGACCGCTTTTTCTCCTCCCGCGCCAGAAGTCCCAGCCGTCGCTCGTAGTCCTCCAGCAGGTGAACGCTACGACCCAAAAGGTCATGGACGGCCTGTCTGGAGGTCCGCCAGGCCGCGGCGATCTCCTGCAACGACCAGTTTTGCAGGAAATAGAGTTCCACCGCCTCCCGTTGGCGGGGAGTGAGCAAAGGGGCATAGTGATCGTAGAGGAGCCCCACCCGGACCATGCGTTCCAGTTCGTCCAGGCCGCCCACCTCGGAGGAAAGGATCTGTCAAGGGAAATTACTTAACAGGCATAGTATAACCGAGCCGGGGGAAGGCTGTCAAGCGCCGAAGAGGGCGGCGACGAATTCCTCTGGCACGAACTCCCGCAGATCCTCGATCCCCTCCCCCACGCCCACCAGGGCGATGGGGAGCCCGATCCGGTCTACCAGGGCGATGGCGACCCCGCCTTTGGCCGTGCCATCGAGCTTGGTTAAGACCGCCGCCCCGGTCCCCACGACTTCCCGAAAGACCTGGGCCTGATGAAGGGCGTTCTGCCCGGTGGTGGCGTCGAGGACGAGGAGCGAACAGAGGCGGCGGCCATCCAGACCGGCCTCCACCACCCGCCGGACCTTCCGGAGCTCCTCCAGGAGGTTGGCCTTGGTGTGAAGCCGGCCGGCCGTATCCACGATGACGTTTTCGTAACCACGCGCCCTGGCCGCCGCCAGGCCGTCGAAGGCCACCGCGGCCGGATCGGCGCCGGGCCCGTGGCGGATCACCTCCACCCCCAGCCGTGCGCCCCAGGTCTCCAGCTGTTCGATGGCCGCGGCGCGGAAGGTATCGGCGGCCACGAGAAGGACGCCGATCCCTTCTTTTCGCATGTGGGCGGCCATCTTGGCGGCGGTGGTCGTCTTCCCCACGCCGTTGACCCCCACGACCAGATAGACCACCCCCCGGGCGGACAGATCCAGATCGGCGCGACAGGAAGAAAATAGGGCCAAGACCTCTGTGGCCAGGGCTTCTTTGAGGACTTCCGCCTCGACGAGCCGTTCCCGGGCCACCCTCTCCTTAAGCCGCCCGAGCAGTTTCTCCGTGGTCGCCGGCCCCACATCCGCCTGGAGCAAGACCGCTTCCAGCTCCGCGAAGAATTCCTCGTCCACCTTGCCCCGGCGGAGAAGCTCCTCGAAGGGCCGCAGAATACCCTCCTTCGTCCGTCGTAAACCGTCCCGGAGGCGGGCGAACCAACCGGTGGAAGGAGAAGCGATGTTCATCTCTTGCCTCATCCTGCCTTTTCCTTTAGTGCCAATGAAACGAGTTTGGAGACCCCGGATTCCTCCATCGTCACCCCGTAGAGCGCGTCGGCCACCTCCATGGTTCCCCGGCGGTGGGTGATGACGATCAACTGGGTCTGCTGGCCGAAGGCCCGTAAGAGTTCGGCGAAGCGGGCCACGTTCGCCTCGTCCAGCGTGGCGTCGATCTCATCGAGGATACAAAACGGGGTCGGTTTGACCTCCAAAATGGCGAAAAGAAGGGCAATGGCGGTCATCGCCCTCTCCCCGCCCGAAAGAAGGCTCAGACTCTGAAGACGTTTACCCGGCGGCTGGGCCAGGATCTCGATCCCCGCCTCCAGGGGGGCCTCCGGGTCCAGGAGGACCAGGTCGGCCTGGCCGCCGGCGAAAAGCCGCCGGAAAAGGCGGCCGAAGGCCTCACGGACGGCGGCGAAGGTCTCGAGAAACCGCCGACTGATGGTCCGCTCCACCTCGGCGATGATCTTCTCCAGGGAGTCCTTGGCCTCCGCCAGGTCGTCGCTCTGGCGACGGAGAAAATCGTAGCGGGCTTTTTTCGCCTCGTATTCTGCGATGGCCCCCAGGTTCACGGGGCCCAGGTTACGCATTTGGAGACGTAGCGTTTCGACCTGACGGGCGGCCTCTTCCGGTGCCATCTCCCAGGCCGGGGCCAACTTTTCCGCCCAGTCCGGACCGTATTCCCTCTCCAGATGGGCCAGACGGTCCTCGACCCGGATGCGCGCCTCCCCCAGCGACAGCTCCCGGCGGTGGATCTGCTCGGCTAAGGCCTGCCGCTCGCGCCTGAGGGCCCGGAGACGGGTCTCCCGTTTTCGCTGGTCGTCCCCGGCCTCTTCCTTGGCCGCCGAGAGTTCTTCCACGGCGGCGGCGGCTTCGGCGCCGGCTTTCTCCAGTTCGGCGATGGTCTCCGTCAGACGCGCCTCCTCCGCGCGCCTTCTCGCCAGGGCCGCTTCGATCTCATCGACGGCCGCTTGGCAACGGGCCAACTCCTCTTCCGCCTCCCCAAGCAGCCTTTCCGTCTCCTCCAGGGCCTCCCGATGTCTTTTTTCCTCTTCGCTCTTGGCCGCCAGTTCCACCCGGTGATCGCTTAAAGCCTGGAGGGCCTGGTCTTTCTCTTCCCGCCGGCGGCGAAGTTCTTCCTCCAGCCCAGCCAGCTCTTCACGGTGGCGGGCCAAGATCTCCTCGGCCGCGGCCAGGGCGGACGCCGCTTCCTCTTTCTGGCCAACCAGCCGCTTCCCTTCCTCTTCGTCCTCCTGGAGCTTTAACCGGGCGAGGGCCAGCTCCTCTTCCCAGCGGGTCCGCTCGGCCCGACAGGATTCGAGGGTCCTGGATGCCGCGGCGAGAGCGCCGGCGATCTCTTCCCGTCTGCTCCGCGCCGCTTCTTGTTCGGCCTCGAGCCCGGCCATCTCCTCCCGCAGGCGGGCCACCATGGCGCGGCCGGCGGCCAAAGAGGCTTCCACCTCTTCTTGCCGTCGCCGAAGATCCTCGATTTCCTTCTTGCGACCGAGGAGCTGGGGTTGGCGCCGATCCAGCGGCCCACCGGTAATCGCTCCGCCGACGCTGATGACCTCCCCCTCGCGGGTCACGAGACGAAATCCCTTACCTTCGCGCTTGGCCAGGGCCACGGCCGTGGCCAGGTCCGGGGCCACCAGGGTATTACCGAGAAGGTAATCGACGACGCCGCGGTATTCCGGCGCATAGGTCAGGAGGTCCGCCGCGAAACGGGCTCCGTGCGCCTGAAGGGCCGCGGCAAGCCCGGCTGCGGTGGCCCTCGTCCCCCGGACCATGTTCAACGGGAGGAAGGTGGCCCGACCCCGACCGGATCGCTTCAAAAAAGCGATGGCCGCCTGGGCCTGGGCGTCATCCTCGATGACCACGTACTGAAGAGCCGAACCCAGGGCCACCTCCATCGCCAGTTCGTAACCGGGTTCCACTTTGATCAATTCGGCCACCAGGCCCCGGATTCCGCGGGCAAAAGGCTCGCCCTTCGCCTCCACCAGGAGGCTGCGCACGCCGGGGAAATAACCTTGGTAGTTTTTCTCCATTTCTTCCAAAACGGCCAGGCGCGACTCCAGAGCTTTGCCCTCCTCGCGTCGCCGCTGGTTTTCGGCCTCGAGTTCCGCAAGACGCGCCTGCATCATCCGGCGCCTGCCTCCGAGCTCCTCCTGGAGCCGGACCAGTTCTTTTTCGGCCTCTTTCATCCCGGCCACCTGGGCCTCGGCGGCGGCGAGGGAATCCGTCACCCTGGCCAGGGTCTCCGCACAGGTCCGGGCCTTGGCCACCGTTTCCTCATGCCGACGGGAGAGATACTCTTCTTCCATGCAGGCCGCCTGAAGCCGGTTCCGCGCCGCAGCCACCCGGTTCATGTCCTCGATGATCTCCGCCTTTAATGCCTCTTCGCGGGCCAGGAGGGTGCGGAGGAATTCTTCCCGGCCGGCCACCGCGCCTTCGGAGCTGGCCAGGGCCGCCGCGATCTGGGCACGGGCTTCTTCCACCGCGGCCAGACTCGCCGCCTGGGCCGTCCGGCGGGCCAGGAGTTCCTCCCGCCGGGTGGTCAATTTCTCCCGCTCGACCTGGAGCTCCCCCTGCCGTGCCAGCAGGGCGCGCTCCTTTTCCTGCCCCACCAGGAGTTTGCTTCGTTCCTGTTCCAGGCGACCGGAGAGGGCGAAAACGTTCTGGCGAAGGCGGGCCAGTTCTTCCTCCCGTTTCATGTTCTCGAGACGGATCTTCTCCAGCTCCGCCTCGAGGAGCGCCTCTTCCCGCCCGAGTTCTTCGTCGCGGCTCCGGAGGGTGGCCAGGGCCTCCTCATCGATGGCGATGGCCTTCTGCAAGGCCAACACTTCCCGGCCGGTCATGTTCAGATCCAGCTCCACCAGTTCCGCTTCCAGACGCCGGTATTCTTGGGCCAAAAGGGCCTGGGCCTGGAGCGGTCCCAGCTCTTCCTCCAGCGCGGCCAGAAGGTCCAGCACCCGGGTCCGGTTGGCCTCGGTTTCCTCCAGGCGCCGCAGAGCAGCGGCCTTCCGCAGCTTATACTTGACCACGCCCGCCGCTTCTTCGAAGACCGCCCGTCGTTCTTCGGCCTTTACCGAGAGGATGGCGTCGATCTTCCCCTGGCCGATGACGGAATAAGCCTCCTTGCCGAGACCGGTGTCGAGAAAGAGTTCCTGGATATCCCGGAGCCTGACCGAGGATTTATTGAGAAAGACCTCGCTCTCGCCGGATCGATAGAGCCGTCTGGCCACCGCCACCTCGGCAAAATCAAGCGGTAGGCTCCCGTCGCTGTTGTCGAGGACGAGTTCCACCTGGGCCAGACCCAGGGGCTTCCTCTTTTCGGTGCCGGCGAAGATGACGTCATCCATCTTCGCCCCGCGCAGGCTCTTCAAACTTTGCTCACCCAGGACCCACCGGAGGGCATCGACGATGTTGCTCTTCCCGCATCCGTTCGGGCCCACGATGGCCGTAATGCCCGGCCGGAATTCGATCTCCACCTTGTCGGCGAAAGACTTGAATCCGAAGATCTCGAGACGTTTGAGATACAAACGGCCTCTCCTCTCTGTCCCTTCTCGGCCACCATCAGGCGGCGATTTTCTTTTTTTCGACCTTCGATCGCCCCGATGATTTTATCATATCCCCGGTTAAAAAGCGAATTTAACCCTATACCTCGGTAGTTGTACAAACCAAGAGCAGTTTTGATATAATGGCGGAGCGCATATTTTCGCCTGAATTCAAGGAGGGGTAAAAACGTGCCGAACATCCCTGTGGGCGTGGGTCGCCATAAAGGATGGCTCTTGTTTTTTCTGCCCTTGTTCTTTTTCTTCCTTCCATCTTCCGGATTTCACCCGGCGCCCGAAAACGAAAAGAACGAGGTTTTCATCCCCCTTGAATGCCGGATTTCCGGTCCAACCGTCGATTATCGGGTTTCTTCTGCCTGGCAAGCCGCCTATCGTTTTCTTGCCGTACGCTCACCTTCATCTTAAAGGCCACGAGGAACGTGTCCGATGTTTGGCGGCCGTCTTGACCGCATCTACTATCATTGCCCAGGATGCTACCGCCGCCGGGCTCTTTGCCGAGCCGGAGAAAATCTTCCTTCTGCTTGTTGCCCAGGGAATGGCCGAAAGCAACGGAAATCTTACGAACCATAAGCCCCCAGGGTGACCTGGGATGGGCCCAGATTAACCGTAACATGCTGGCTACCTTGAAGGTCAAAGATCCTTTTGACGTAGCAGAGAATGCCGCCGGCCAGGCCCGCCACCTACGGGCCTTGTTGGCCAATCTCCGCCAACGGTGGGCAAAAGAAAAGTCCCCCGAGGAGATCATCCGGCTCGCCCTGGTTGCTTATAACGCCAGTAGCCGGGCGGTCCGGGACGGACGATCCCTACTAGGGGTCCTCTCGCGGCTTATGTGGACCGCGTCATGAAGAATTATGCCTGTTTAAAGAAAGAATCGGAGATAACCACCGCCTGGTGGCCCCGATGGAAACAACGTGGCGCTTAAAAGAAGACATGTTCCCTTCGTCGCCGTACGCTAACTTCCGTCTTTGTACCTCCGACTTAAAAAGGTGCGAAACCGGGAACGGACCTTCTGCCAAAATGCTTGGGCCCGCTTCCGCCAGGACGCCGGGGCATACCAGAGCATCCAGCCGCCGATAAGAAGCAAAACGAGCAGGATC
This sequence comes from Bacillota bacterium, assembly GCA_012516115.1. Taxonomy (GTDB): domain Bacteria; phylum Bacillota; class UBA4882; order JAAYXC01; family JAAYXC01; genus JAAYXC01. Next base: position 12,644 of record JAAYXC010000051.1, read on the forward strand.
ATCGGCCCCCCGGGCAGGCGAGCGCCCGGTAATCCTCCCGGGCCCACCGGGAAGAGGACGGCATACTCCCCCCGGGCCGCGTCGAAGGAACCGAGCTGGCGTTCCTGGCTAAAACGGCCGCGCGGTGGAGCGAGCAGGTCGATGACGTTCGGATCCCAGCCGTCGTCCCGGCCGCCGCCGAAGTGCCACTCACCAGGCTTCGCCATGACCGGTCGGAAATTATCCTCGGCAAAACCGTCATAAGAGCCCACCAGGACATAATATCGCCACTTGGAAGAGGGCCAACCTAAAAGAGAGAGAGGCACCGTCATTCTGATGGTCCGCGGACCGGCCAAGCCCACCCGGAGAAAACGCCTTTCCATGCGACCGTCGGGTCGGAGAAAGAGGAGCTCGCCCGCCTCCCAGGGCGCCGCCTTCAGGCGCACATCCCAAGGATAATCAGGGGCGAAACGGACCGAGGTCCCGGGAACGGGTGGCTCGTTCCGACCCTGCCGACCCCGGTGGATATAGACCTCGATCACCTGGTGGCTGAAACCTTCCGGGGCCTGCCAGGGGTTGGCCATCAAACCCATGGTGACCTCGTAATGGACCTCTTCGCCGACGATGGCGACGGAGAAGGAACGAAGGTCGAAATGGCCATGGTAAGGGGCAAAGACCTTGTTCTTGGGATAGAGGTAGGTCCCGGGGCCAAAGTCATCCCCCGGTGGGTCCTCCATCCGGAAACTCCCTTCCGGGCCCGCCGCCACCGAGACCACCCACCCGACCAGGACGATCAGTCCGAGGAGGAAACGGCGCATCGAGACCACCCCATCGCCAGCAATGCTACTTACCCATATGCCGGCTAAACTCGGGGTATGCGCATGGTCCGATGGCGCGGGCCAAACTAATAAATAAACGCCACTCGTCGCTCGAAGAACGAATGGGGTTTGAACCCGTAATTTTTAGTCCCGACGGTATGCCGGAGGTAAATGAAGTAGGAGGATCGGGCTTGGCCCGCAACGAAGTCTTATGCGAAGCCGTGGTGGAGGTCCCGCAAGGGGCCCGAAACAAGTATTCTTATGACGAAAAGACCGGTTTCTTCCGGTTGGAAGGAGTCTTCTACTCGCCCCTCCATCAACCGGCGGACTACGGTTTTGTCCGCGCCACCACGGCCGAAAACGGATCTCCTCTGACCTGCTTTATCTTCGTCTCGCACCCGACCTTCCCTGGCTGTCTGGTCCTAGCCCGGATCATCGGGGCCCTGGGTGTCCAAGACGAAGAAGGAGAGCAAGACCCCATCCTCTTAACCGTGGCCGTGGCCGACCCCCGTTACGAACGGGTTGAAGAACTCCGTCATCTCTCGCCTTACACCGTACGGGAAATGGAGTGTTTCTTTACCGCCTGTCGCCAACTGGAAGGGGAAAAAATCCCACCCCTCCATTGGCTCGACCGGGACGCGGCTTCTACGATCTTGCTGGCCGCCCAGAAGAGATGGAGGGAAAAAAACCGACGCGGCTCCAGGACCGAACCACCACCCCGGCCCATACCAGGCGTGCCTCGGGCGGCGGAGCGGGCCACCGGGGCACAAGCCGGAAGCAAAGCCAGACGATGAGACTCAAGACGCAGGCGAAAATAAGCACATACCAGAACCAGCGCAAGGCGCCGTGCCTCCCCGAAACCTAGTCTCTCCGGGAAAGCGTTTTTTAGTCCTCCGGCCGCTCTTCCAGCACCGCCCGGAGTCGCCGGAGGGCCTCCTTCTCCAACCGACAGACGTGGACCTGACTTATCCCTAAAAACCGTGCCACCTGGGCCTGGGTCTTGTCGGCGAAGAACCGGAGCCGCACGATCAGCTGTTCCCGTCGACTAAGGCGGGCCAGGGCTGTGCGGAGGTTGACCCGGTCCAGGAAGGTCCCTTCCTCGGCCTGGATTCGATCGCCCAAAAAAAGCGGCTCGCCGGGTTCCTCGTGGATGGTCTCCTGCAGGCGAGACCAGAGGGCGAGTGGCCTCCAGGGCGGCGGCCACTTCTTCGCGGTGGACTCCCAGTTCCTCGGCGATCTCGGCCACGGTCGGTTCGCGGCCTAGTACCTGGGATAACTGTTCGCCGATGTTTACGGCCCGGCGCGCCAACTCGCGCATGGCCCGACCCACCTTCACCGGCCCGGAATCCCGCAGGACCTGTTTGATCTCGCCGATGATGACCGGCACGGCATAGGTGGAAAACCGGACCGGATGGGTGGGGTCGAAACGATCGATGGCCTTGAGCAACCCCAGGCAACCGATCTGGAAAAGATCGTCGAGTTCCACTCCCCGGCCGACAAAACGCTGGGCCACGCTCATCACCAGGCGGAGGTTCCGCCGGACCAACTCGTCGCGGGCTCCTTTCTCCCCGGCCTTCGCCGCGGCCAGAAGTCGGTGGAGTTCTTCATCGTTCAAGACCGGATCGGCCGGGAGCTCCAGCTCACCGGTCGGGTAGGGATTGCCCGGTTGCGGCACGCTCACCGCCCTCCCGTTCCGGACGCTTCCGCATGACGATGGGCGTTCCTTTTCCCGGCGCCGAATCGACCTCCAGCTCATCCATGAACGATTCCATGAAGACGAACCCCAACCCCATCCGGTCCTCGCTGGTGGTGTAGGCTGGCTGGCGGGCGCGATCCACATCCGGGATCCCGCAACCGTGATCGATGACGAGGATCTCCAAAACGCCGTCGACCACCGCCAGTTCCATGCGGACGATCCCGGGGCCTTCCCGGTAACCGTGGATAATGGCGTTGCTCACCGCTTCGGAGACGGCCACGCTGATCTCCTCCGTCTCGGCCACGGTAAAATCCAGCCGGGTGGCAAAGGCCGTGGCGATTACCCTGGCCAGGGCCAGGTTCTCTGGTCGGCTGGGAAACTCGACTATTATACGCTCCGCGTCCATCACGTCCACTCCTCCGTCAGATGTGCTGGAGGGCCTCGGCCTCGGCGGCGAAGGTAAGAAGGACCCGCTGGAGGCCGGAGAGGGAGAGAAGGCGCATGATGGGCGCGGGGACGTCGGCGGCGACCATCTTCCCACCGCGTTCGCTCACCCGCCGATAGCGGCCGAGGATCGCGCCCAGGCCGGAACTGTCGATAAAGGTTAGCCCGGCCAGATTCAATACCAGATGTCTGGCGCCTTCCGCCAAACGCCGGTCGATGGTCTCCCGGAAAAGGGCGGCGGTGGAAAGGTCGAGCTCTCCTTCGATCCTCGCCAGAAGAACGTCGCCGATGATCTCGGTCTGGATGCGCAAGGCTCTCCCCCGTTTCCTCGATGTTCGGAACCCGGGTTAACCGGAAAGGAGGTCGTCCCTTTCCCCGGATCCCGCATAAAACCTTCGACGGCCAGCGGACATCCTCCTTGCCCGAAATATCCCGAGAAATGACGGAAAAAAGCGAACAAAAAAGGAGGTTCGTCTAACCCCCTTCTTTGCTTCCGGAGCGTTCAACGCTCTTAAACACCTATCAGGTTAACGATGATGGCCAATAAGATGAAGAGGCCCGCCAACCAGGCGGTCAACTTCTCCAGGAACCGTTCGAGGTTCTTGTTCCTGGCGAAAAAGAGCTGTCACCCTCCGCCGATGGAGCCCAGGCCCTCCCCTTTGCTGAGTTGGACGATGATGACCACGATTAAGGCCACGGCCACAAGCGCCAAAAGGATCTCTAAAAAGATCACCGGACTCACCCCTTCTGCCCGCACTTACGCGAATATTCTACCATGAGGCGGGAAAGCCGACAAGGGTTAATTACCGCAAGAGGGCATGTTCGACCGCTGCCTGTTTTTCTCCTTGCCGTTCTTCCGGGGCCGGCTTTTCCTTCTCCCGGTCTTTACGCACCGGGCACTTGGCGAAACAGAGTCCGCAGCCCGTGCACTTCTCCGGATCGATCACCGCCAGGTTCTCTACAATGGTAATGGCCTTCTCCGGACAGGTCCGCGCGCAAAGCCCGCATCCGAGGCAACCCACCCGACAGATCTTCCGGACCTCGGCCCCCCGTTGCCGGTTCCGGCAAGCGTTGACCTCCACTTTCCGGTCGGCAGGGATGAGGGCGATGATCCCCCGGGGACAGGCACGTACACAACGCCCGCAGCCGGTGCACTCCGTACCGATCACGGGAAGTCCTTCTTCATTCATCCGGATGGCGCCGAAGGGGCAAGCCGCCACACAGCTCCCCAGACCCAAACACCCGTATTCGCAAGCCTTCGGGCCGCCGGCCAGACGGTTGGCCGCCCGGCAATCGGGCACCCCCCGGTAGACGAAACGGTCGGGGCAGTCGGTGCGACCGCCGCGGCAGAGAACCACGGCCTTCTGGGGGCGCACGGCCTCCACCGCCTTCCCCATCACCACCCCGATCTTCTCCGCCACCGCCGCCTTGCCCACCGGACATACGGTGATGGGCGCCTTCCCCTCCACGATGGCCTCGGCCGCGCCGCGACAACCGGGATACCCGCAGGCACCGCAATTGGCCCCGGGCAAGATCTTCTCGATCTCGTCGATGCGAGGATCCGCTTCCACGGCGAATTTCTTGGCGGCAAAGGCCAAAAGCAACCCGAAGAGGGCGCCCAGCCCGCCCAACAACACCAGGCTGATCAGGACCGATTGCACCTTGCCCTCACCCCTGTCCGAGAAGCTCGACGAAGAGCCGCTTTAGGTCAAAACCCATGAAACCGAGAAAAGCCAGGGAAAGAAGGCCGGCCGTCACCAGCGCCAGCGGGAAACCCCGCAAAGCATTGGGAATGGGGGCCGCAGCCCAGCGTTCCCTGCTGCCGGCGAAGACCACCATCACCAGCGTGAAGCCGACCGCGGCGGCGACGCCGTGGATGACGGACTGGAGGAAATCGTAATTATAAACGTTGGCGTTTAACAGGGCCACTCCCAGCACCGCGCATTTGGTCGTAATGAGCGGAAGATAGATCCCGAGCGCCCGGTAGAGACCAGGGCTCATCTTCTTTAACACCATCTCGACAAACTGGACGAGCACGGCGATGACCAGAATAAAGGTCAACGTCTGCAGGACCTCGACGTGAAGGGCCAGAAGGAGGCGTTGAAAGATATAGGTTATAGCCGAGGCAAGGCCCATGACGAAGATCACGGCGAAGCCCATCCCCACCGCCGTTTCGATTTTCTGCGAAACACCCAGGAAAGGACAGATGCCGAGGAAACGGGAGAGGACGAAGTTATTGATGAGGATCGCGCTGAAGAAGATCACCAGCAGGTCAACCATTCTTCTTGGCCCTCCTCCGCTCGCCGAGCCAGTTGATGAGACCCAAAAGAAACCCATAGGTAAGGAATCCCCCGGGCGGGATGGTCATTACCTTGGCGGCCAAATCCTCAGAGAAGACGCGGATTCCGGTAAAGCCGAAGTCCTTGGCGGCCAGGATCGCCCCGGTACCGAGGAACTCGCGGACGGTGCTGATCAGGGTCAAGGCGGCCGTGAACCCGAGCCCCATTCCGAGCCCGTCGGCCAAGGAGTTGGTCGGCGGGTTCTTGGAGGCGAAGGCCTCGGCCCGGGCCAGGATGATGCAGTTGACCACGATCAAAGGAATAAAGATCCCCAGGACCTCGTGGAGCCCGGGGACGAAAGCGTTCATCAACTTATCCACGATGGTCACGAAAGCGGCGATGACCACGATAAAGCAGGGGATACGGATCTCATCCGGGATCGTCCGCCGCAAAAGCGAGATGATGAGGTTCGACCCGATCAGGACCGCCGTGGCCGCGAGCCCCATCCCGAGCCCGTTCATAATCGTCAGGCTGATGGCCATGGTCGGGCAGGTCCCCAGGACCAGGCGAAAGGTGGGATTCTCCTTTAAGAGCCCGTTGGTGAAGTCTTGCCACAAACGCATCGCCTGCACCTCCTAGAGCCCGGCCCGGACCGCCAGGGACAGGGCCGTATTCACGCCTTGCGTCACGGCCCGCGAGGAGATGGTCGCCCCGGCCACGGCATTAATGCGGCCACCGTCTTTATCGACCGTCAGATGTTCGCCGGTTTTGGCCCCGCGGAACCGGCGCAAAAAGTCCTCTTCTTCCACCTTGGTCCCCAGTCCCGGGGTCTCGGTCTGGGTCAGAACCCGTACCGCGGCCAGCGTCCCGTCCTGCCGGATGCCGACCATCAGCTCGATGGGCCCGCCATACCCACGGGGAGTGACGGTGACGACCAGTCCGGCCGGCGAGCCATCCGCGGCCGCGGCGCGATAGACGGCCGTAACGGTGGCGAATTCCCGCTCTTTTTTGGCCGTCGCCAGAAGCTCCTGATCCTCTTTGAAAGTAGCCGCGCCGGGCAGGACCTCGGTCAGCGCGCGCACCAGGGCCTGCGCTTTGGCCTTGGCGATCCGTGGGGCGGTGAAGGAATCGACCAGCGCCAGGGCGCCCGCGGCGAGCCCGGAGATTAACATCAGCGTTATGGCTAGACGGGTGAATTGGTCACGCACGGGCCTTCACCTCTCCGAAACGCCGCGGCAACGTGGCCCGCTCCAGGAGCGGGACGGTGGCGTTCATGATCAAAATGGCGTAACAGACCCCTTCGGGGTAGCCGCCGTAGCGCCGGATGAGCATGGTCAAAAGGCCGCAACCTAACCCGAAGATCGCTCGGCCCCGCTTGGTGAGCGGCGAAGTGACGTAGTCCGTGGCCATGAAGAAGGCCCCCAGCATCAATCCCCCGGTTAAAAGATTGAAGAGGGGGTTCTCCCCGAAGACCAGGGCCAGCACCACCACCGACCCCAGATAACTGAGGGGGATCCGCCAGTCGATGACCTTCATGGCGATCAAAAATAGCCCACCCAAAAGGAGGGCCAAGACGGAAGTCTCACCCAGAGAACCGGCCCGGTTCCCCCAAAAGAGCTGCCAATAAGGGATCTCCAGACCCAACCTGGCCAAGGTACCTGATTTGGCCAGATAAAGAGGGGTGGCGGTGGCCACCGCCGCGGCCTTCTCCCCCGCCCAGGCCAGGGCACCGTTGGGCCAGCGCCAGGTGGTCATGATAGTAGGCCAGGAGACGAGGAGCAAGGCCCGCCCCAGCAAGGCGGGATTCAGGGGATTATAACCCAGCCCACCGAAGATCTGCTTGCCGACGGCAATGGCAAAACCGGATCCGATCACCGGCATCCAAAGGGGGACATCCGGCGGGATCACCATGGCCAAGAGCAATCCGGTGATGACCGCGCTCCCGTCCATGACGAACTTCCTGCCGGCCGCCTTGACACAGAGGAACTCCACGAGGACGGCGGTAACGACGGAGACGACCATTACCGCCAGCGCCCGCCAGCCGAAAAAATAGACCGCCGCCACCGCGGCCGGGAGGAGGGCCAACAAGACGGCGGTCATAAGACGCGTCACGTCCGTCGGGGCCCGCAGGTGCGGGGCGGGAGAGACGACGTATTCCGTCGCGGGCATCTTCGTTTTCTCACCTCTCAGGCAGGATGGTTATGAACCGAAGATTCTAGGACGTCGTTACGGGTTCTTTCTCCTTGGTCTCGCTTTTGGCCGCCTCTTCTTTCTTGCGCGCCGCCACCGCCGCCTTCCCCTCCTTGATGATCTGGGTCAACGGCCGGCGGCTGGGGCAGACGAAGGCGCAGGAACCACATTCCCGGCACTCCAAAAGGCCGATCTGTTCGGCTTTCTCCTCTTCTCCGAGCTCCACGTGGGTGGCGAGGAAAGCGGGAACGAGCCCGTAAGGGCAGGCTTCCAGGCACCGGCCGCACCGGACGCAGGCGACGGGCATCTCCGGCCGTACCTCCTCTTCCCCCTGGACGAGCAGTCCGGAGAGGGCCTTGGTGACCGGGACGTTGAGCCGGTAACCGGCCGGACCGGTCATCGGCCCACCGTAAACGAGCCGCCGCGGGGTCCCTACCAGGCCACCGCAGAGGTCCACCACTTCGTTCAAGAGGGTGCCTATCCGCACCCGTACGTTCTGCGGCCGGGCCACCAAGCCGGTCACGGTGATCACCCGCGAGATAAGCGGCCTCCCGGTGCGGAGGTATGCGGCGAAGGCCGCGGCCGTGGCCACGTTGTTCACCACTACGCCTACATCGATGGGCAGACCACCCCGGGGTACTTCTCGGCCGAGGATGGCCTTGATCAGCATCCGTTCTTCCCCTTGCGGGTATTTGGTCGCCAGAACCACGAGGTCCACCGGGGCCTTGCGGCGCCGGATCTCCTTTCGCAGGGCCTCGACGGCGTCGGGTTTGTTCTCTTCGATGCCGATAAAGCCCCGTTCCACCTCGGCCGCCCGCATCATGGCCAGGAGCCCTTCGAGGACGAGGGAAGTCTCCTCGCAGAGGAGCCGATGATCGCAGGTCAAATACGGTTCGCATTCGGCCGCGTTCAGGACTACGTACTCCAGTTTCTTCCCCGGCGGGACCGCATATTTGACATGGGTGGGGAACCCGGCCC
>JAAYXC010000007.1 GCA_012516115.1 Bacillota bacterium
CCCCAGAGGGGGCCAAGACAAGGCGGACCTCTTTCTCGGTTTTCTCCACCACCTGGTAGGGGAGCTCCCGGCCTGAAGAGTCGACAAGCCGGCATCCGGCGAAGGCGGTCGGGACCACGGCCTCTACCGGGTCACGTCGCTCCCAGCCTAAAGCATTGAAGATCACAAGGCCGTCGGCCGGCATCTCGATCTGATCGATAATGGCCGCAATGGCCCTATCCAAAACCTTTTGTCCCAGGTTTTGGGCTTCTTCGTATTGCCGCCGGCTCTCCTCGTAGACCGCGCCGATGGAGGAGCCGGGCAGGATGTCGTGGAACTGGTTTGTGAGGATGAGCCGCCATCCTTCTTCCAACTCTTGGTGGGGGTATTCCGCCCCCCAAAGATGGGCCAGGGAGGCGAGGAACTCCGCTTCGTGGTAGAGGCACTCGCTTTGGCGGTTGGCCCGCTTGGTCCGGGCCTGGCTGGTATAGGTGCCCCGGTGGTACTCGAGGTAGAGCTCGCCCCAAAAGACGGGAAGCTTATCCGCCTTTTCCTCCAGCCGGGCGAAGAAGTCCGCCACCCGCCCAAAGGTTACCCGCGGCAGGCCGGGGAAGGCCAAAAGGCGCTTTCCGGTCTCGAGCATCTCCGCCGTCGGACCGCCGCCGCCGTCACCGTGGCCGAAGGCCAGGAGGATCTCCTGGTGCACGTTCTTCTGGCGGTATTCCCGCCAGGCCTCCGTAACCTCATGGACGGTGAGAAGGCCGTTATAGGTTGCAATGGGCCTGTCTTCTCTCGTCCCCCAGTCGGCCGGGGTATTGACGCAGTGGGCCAGGATCTCGGTCCCGTCCAGGCCGCGCCAGCGGAAGCTGTCGTAGGGGAAACGGTTGTACTCGTTCCAGCTCAGCTTGGTGGTTATAAAATAGCGCATGCCACAACCCACGGCGATCTGGGGGAGGTTGGCCGGAAAGCCGAAGGAGTCGGGAAGCCATAGGACGGGCGCGTCGGGATGGCCGAAGACGCGGCGAAAATAGCGCCGGCCGAAGAGGAACTGCCGGATGAGGGATTCCCCGTCGGGGAGGTTGAGATCGGCCTCGACCCACATCCCGCCGAGCGGTTCCCAGCGGCCCTCTTTTACCCGGATTTGGATCTCTTCGAAGAGAGAAGGGTGGTCCTCTTCCACGAAGGCATAAAGCTGGGGCTGGCTCTGGGCGAAGTGAAACTCCGGATAGCGCTCCATGAGCCGCAGGACGGTGGCGAAGGTCCGGGCGGCCTTGGCCCTGGTCTGGGCGAGGGGCCAGAGCCAGGCCACATCCAGGTGCGCATGGCCGACGGCCGTTACTTTTGGCCCATCCTCTTTCGGCACGGTGGTGAGTGTCTCGCGGAGGAAGGCCGCGGCCTCGCGCAGGGAGGCCCGGAATGGCTCCCCCGGCGCCGCGCGCCAGTCGATCATCCGGAAGGCTTCGTCCAAGGCGCCGAGCAGCCGGATCGCGGCCGTGCTCTCCTCGGGGAGGCACCGGACGGCCTCCAGCGCCACGCGGGCATCGTGGTAGAAGTTTTGGGCCGTCTCATCCGGCACGGCCAGGGCGGCCTCCTCCAAAGTGAAGACCCCGGGCCAGGAGGTAAGGGTATAGGCTTCAAGCAGGATCTCCCACCGGTCACCCGGCCGGGCCGCCTCGGCAAGTCGGATCTCGGGGTGGTACCGGTCGAGGCCTTGGCAGGCCCGGCCGTTAAGATAGACGAGCGCCTCTCCGCCTTCACCTTGGGCCAGCCGGACCCTGGCCACCACCGGCCGGCCGGACCATTCCTCCGGCACCTCGGCCACGGCCCGGAAGACGGCCCATTCATCCCGTCCGCCCCATCGGGTCCCCGGGGGGCAGGGTCGCCAGGCATTGGGCCGAAGATTGGCCAGCCTTCCCGGCTGCCAGACGAGAGGCAAGGGGACTGTCGCCCGGTAGAGATATTTTTCGAGTTCCACGAGGCGGGTGGCGAGTTTTTCCCGGGTGAAGTAGGGATCGGACATGGGGCATGCCTCCGAGATTTAGAAAATCGGCGAAGGGCGAGATGGGTGTGGATCAATGAGACCCCGCGTCTTGCCCGGCCATCCATTCTTCTATCCTCTCGAGGAAAGCCAGCGCATCGGAGCGGCCTTGAGCGAGGAAAGTCTCGATGTGTTTCCATTTGATGTCGAGATACTGATGCGCGAGGATGTTTCTGAGTCTGGTGGCGTCGGCCAGGCGCGTGGCGAGACCTGCCTCAATCAAACCCCGCGATCCGAGTTTTTCGAAAATGCCTCGATAGCTATCGGGCATCTCGATGTCTGTTTGGGCGAGAATTATCTTGCCTATATCGGACAAGGAGTTCACGATGTTCTCGATCATGCGTTCAACATTCCTTCGGACGACCCGATCGGACGTATAGCGCGAAAAGTCAAGGTCGGCAAAGGCCTCAAGATCGGCGAGTTCCGTTCGCGCGAATTCAAGCCGCCTGATTATGGCATCCCGCGCGGTCCTTTCCACCTCTATCCCTCCGCTTGATGGCGCTTCCTGTAGCCTTTGGCCCTCCGACGGTATTCGCGCCGCAGTCGCCACAGGTCATAAACGAACTCGCTGAAATCCTCGGCCTCACGAGAGATATCCAGCATGTACTGCAGATAGAATGCCCGGTCGCGGATGACAAGCGGGATGCCCCTTAGAGCCGCCCAGGCCACCGAGGCGTTGGCCTCGTTTAAGACGATAAGATCCACGTTCTTCTGCAGGAGCGTTTCGAGATCCCCGGTGATCCCGTTCACCGTGGCAAGATCGTATGCCGGGGAAAAATAGACCGCCACGTCCACATCGGAACGCCCGGTGGCCTTGTCCTTGGCCTGCGAACCGAAAAGAAACGCAAAAGCTATGTCATTCCGCGAAGCGAAGTATTCCACAAGCTTCGCGGGAAGGGCTTTCGGGTTGTGGTTATTTTCCTCTTTCCCCCATCCAGGACCAAGGGGATTCAACACGGTTTTGCGCGTTTCGTCGGCATCCATTAACCCCTTCACCGCCCTCCTTATTTTTTCGGTTCATTCTACCGTTTCCCGTTTAACCCCAGGATCTTTTCCACTTCCTCCTTCATCCCCTCCGGCCGGCAGCGGCGGTTATGGCGGATCGGCCGCGTTTCCAGTCCCCGGAGGCAAACCGGGACCGGCCGGCCGGTGGCCGCGGCGAGGGCGTGTACCAAGCCGAGTTCGTTTTTTGTGTGCGGTTTTTCCCCGGTGATGGCCTCAAGGACCGCGGCCGGGAATTTAAAGGGGCTGGCCGTGGCGGCAAGCACGGTGGGGGGCGGATCCCCGGTGGTCCGGCGGTATTCCTCCAATACATGCCAGCCGACGGCCGTATGGGGGGCGAGCAAATATCCGCATTCACGCCAGACACGGCCGATGGCCGCCTTGGTCTCTTCCTCGTCGGCGTAACCGCCCCAGAAGACTTCCTGGAGCCTGCGGAGGGCGCCGGGGTCCAGTTCGTAGCGGCCCGTCTCTTTCAGGTCGGCCATCCATTTCGTTACCCGGCCGGGGTCGCGATCGGCCAGGAGGAAGAGGAGCCGCTCGAGGTTGCTGGAGATGAGGATGTCCATGGAAGGAGAGATGGTGGTATAAAAATTCCGCCGTCGGTCGTAGACTCCGGTCCGGAGGAAGTCCGTGAGGACGTTGTTCATGTTCGAGGCGCAAACTAGCCTTGCGACAGGTAAACCAAGGGCCCGGGCATAATAGGCGGCCAGGATGTTCCCGAAATTACCCGTGGGGACGGCGATATTGATGGGATCGCCCGCCCGGATCGCGCCGCGAGCCGCCATCTCTAAGTAAGCGGTGACATAATAAGCGATCTGTGGCACGAGCCGGCCCCAGTTGATGGAGTTGGCCGAGGAAAAGCGCAGTCCGCGCGCGGCCATGGCCATCTTCAGTTCGGGATCGGCGAAGATGGCCTTGACCCCCGTCTGGGCGTCGTCGAAGTTCCCTTCCACCGCCACCACGGCCACGTTTCCACCCTCCTGGGTTGTCATCTGTAACTCTTGGACCCGGCTTACACCCTCGGCGGGATAGAAGACGACGATCTTCGTCCCCGGCACGTCCCGGAAACCTTCCAGAGCCGCCTTGCCCGTATCTCCCGAGGTGGCGACGAGGATAACCACCTCCTCGTGGCTTCCGGTCTTGGCTACCGCCGCACGGAGGAGGTGGGGCATGATCTGGAGGGCCAGGTCTTTGAAGGCCGCGGTGGGCCCGTGCCAGAGCTCAACGACGGAGGTTCGGCCGTCGAGGGGGACGAGCGGCGTTACGGCCGGGTTATCAAAGCGGTCCGGTCCGTAGGCCGCGCGGGCATAACGCCGTAGTTCCTCCTCGTCATAATCGGTAAGGAAAAAAGAAAGAAGCCGGGCGGCCCGCTCGGGATAGGGAAAGCCCGCCAGGCCGGAGAATTCCTCCGCCCCAAGCCGCGGGATCTCTTCCGGCACGTAAAGCCCGCCGTCCGGGGCCAGGCCCTCGAGGATGGCCACGGCTGATGGGATCTCGCCGCCTTTCCCGCGGGTACTCAGATAATGCATCTTGCGTTTTCCTCCTTCTGACCTTTCTAACGGTGGGATTTTATTTGCGCCCCGTCCTGGCGCGGATGGTGCTTACCGCTGCGGCGAGAGCGGTCTTCGCGTCTTTGCTTCCCATGAGATAAGCCTGGATTTCCATGCTGCAGAGGCTGTTGGCCGTGGTATAGTCCTCGGCATAGTACCAGGGCGGGATCTCTTTGGCCAGTTCGGCCAAGAGTTTAAAGACGGGCTGATCGGCATAGAAAGGCAGCGGTTGCTGGAAATAAGGATCTTTATAGGTTTCCTCCAGGGCCGGAAAGGAATCGTATTTTTTCAGCATGTTAAGCTGGGAGGCGGGCCTGGTAAACATAAACTGGACAAAACTCCAGGCAGCTTTAATCCGGGGTGAA
>JAAYXC010000052.1 GCA_012516115.1 Bacillota bacterium
GCCCAAGAGCGGATAGACGAGGACGAGCCCCACCCGAAGCACGGTGGAAAGCACCGAGGGGTAGGTAGCGCGAATCCAGTCCGGAAGCCGCGCGTGGAGATCGGCGGTAAGCAGGACGGAGGAAGCCCGGTAACCGAAGAAGAAAAGGAGCAGACCGCCGAGGACCGGGAAGGCGTTCCGGAACCGTACACCGAAGCGTTCCTGGCCCTCAAGAACAGAGGGAAGAGAGGGAGAAAACCCAAAACACGCCATCCCCAATGAGTACGCGAACCATCGCCCTTTACAGGAGGGCATGTCTTTTTGTTGACGGAAGGAACCCTCAGTACGCCGCAAAATAAGCCCGGTAAAAGAGCGGCGTGCCGTAGGTTCCGCATACCACGTCCATGAGTTCCGGCTGGAGGAGGTAAGTGATTCTGGCGAAGGAGATGGGGAGGATGGGGAGATCGGCAAGGAGGATCTCCTCCGCTTCGTGGAGGGCGGCCATCCGCCGCGCCGGATCCATGGTGGAGGCCGCCTCGGCCAGGGCTTGATCGAAGGCCTCGTTCCGGTAGCCGCCCAGGTTGGCCGGAGAGTCGCCGGTAAAGAGGGCCAGCAAAGACTGGGCATCCGGGTATTCGGCCGTCCAGCCCAGTCGGGCCAGGGCGAAATCGCCGCTCGTGAGACGGCGCTCGAGCTCGTTCCATTTGACCGGCGTAGGCACGACCCGCAAACCGATCTCGGCCAGGTTAGCCGCCACGATCTGGACCAGTTTCTCGTTGCGTTGATTCGGTACGAAAAGCAACGGCAGTTCGGGCAAGCCCTCCCCGTTCGGATAACCGGCCAAAACCAGGTAACGCCGGGCCAGGTTGAGATCGCGGTCCGATAGGAGCATTCCGCCCCCCGCGGCGCGGAAGTCTTTGCCCGGCGCGGCATCCGGGAATCCGGGCGGGACGAGGGCGAAGGCCGGGATCTCGTCCTTCACCGCTTCGATGAAGGCGTGCCGGTCCACCGCGATGGCCACCACCTCCCGGAGAAGTTGCTGGTCGAAGGGTGGCTTTTTCAGGTTAAAGACCAGATAGGTCAAACGTGGGCTTATCCCGGCCACTTCTTTTCCCGCCAGGCCGGGCTTGGGGTTGAGGAGGACGTGGATCAACCCCGCCCGGTAACAAACGGCCGCTTTCTCCTGGTCGAGCCAGGTAAAGGTGATGGATTGAAGGCGCGGGGTACTTTTCTGCCAGTAGTAAGGATTGACCGTGAGGGTAATCCGTTGCCGCGCTCGATACGAGGCCAGACAGAAGGGACCGTTGCTTACGGCCGTCTTCGGGTTCAAGCTCCAACCCTGCGGGGCGGCCTCCACCACCTTCCGGCAAAGGGGGAAGAAAGGCGGGAGGGCGCAAAGGGAGAGGAAATAGGGGGCCGGTTTGGCCAGACGCACCTCGAGGGTCCGTGCGTCGATGGCCTTCACTCCCACCTGGGCCGGATCGAGGATGGCCCCCTTATGGTAGGCCTCGGCATTGGCCAGCGCGAAGAGGAGCTGGGTCCGTGGCCCTTGCTCTCCCGGTTTTAGCGCACGTAACCAGGCGAAGACGAAGTCGCCGGCGGTGACCGGAAGACCATTGCTCCATCGCGCCTCGCGGAGGGTGAAGCGATAGACGAGCCCATCCGGGGAAACCCGCCATGATTGGGCCATGGCCGGGACCGGCCGGTTACTTTCGTCGAGGCGCGTGATTCCTACGAAGGTGTTCAGGGCCAGTGCAAAGCTGGGTCCGTCCGAGGCATAGGTCGGATCAAGACTGAGCGGTGCGGCCGGCAGGTTACAGACCAACTCCCGGGGGA
>JAAYXC010000053.1 GCA_012516115.1 Bacillota bacterium
GTCCCAGACCAAGGCACATAGGCTATAAACGCTGGAACATGGTTCAGAGCACGCCCGAGAATGAGCCCCCGCCTTTGATAAAATCCCTGGAGAGGCTTGAGTTGCTCTTTACATCAATTTTTACATTGCTTTTCCAATCTAGCTAGTTTCGACGCCCTTTCTCTAATTCCTCCTATGCTGTTGTTATAAAAACAGAGAACAAGGTTAAGTTTACGGGGGAGATGGCACGTTGACGCACCGGATAATCTGGTGCTATGATGGTAAACGTCGACGTAGGTACGTTGCTGGTCGCCCGTCGCTCGGGGAATGACATTTTAAGGACCTCTTTCTCAAGGCTTCCCGGGAAGGGAAACAACTCCTCATCCGGGCCACCCAAGACCGGCGGCTTGAGGGAGGAAGGCTCTTCGCCCAGATGGAAGAGGTAGAAACAAAATCACGAAAGGAAACCATGCATGGCTTCCCCTCGCACCACCGACTTTTCTTCCGGCAGCATCATCCGGCATTTGATCTCTTTTTCCGTGCCGATGCTCCTCGGGAACCTCTTTCAAGCCCTCTATAACACGGTCGACAGTTTCTGGGTGGGCCGCTTCTTGGGCAAAGAAGCTCTGGCGGCCGTCTCCGTCGGTTTCCCGGTGATCTTCCTCCTGGTGGCCTTCGTCACCGGTCTCACCATGGCCGCCACCACCCTGGTGGCGCAATACGCCGGGGCCCGCCAAGGCGAGATGGTCCGGCGGACCGTGGCCAACACCATGGGGCTTTTGGTCCTCGCCGGCATCGTCCTCTCCGTCCTGGGAGTGGTCTTTCACCGCAGCCTCCTTCGCCTTATTCAAACCCCGCCTTCCATCATGCCGCTGGCCTCTGCGTACCTCTCCATCTATCTCGTGGGCCTCGTGTTTACCTTCATCTACAACGCCAGTGCGTCGATCTTGCGTGGTCTGGGCGACTCCCGTAGCCCCACCCTTTTTCTCGTCTACGCCACGATCGCCAATATCATCCTCGACCCGCTCTTTATCTTCGGCCCTGGTCCCTTCCCCCGGCTCGGGGTGACCGGCGCGGCGTGGGCCACCGTCATCGCCCAGGCCTTGGCGGCCGTCCTCGCGATCCGCCACCTCTATACGGTCAACCGTCTTCTTCCCCTTTCTTTGCCCGCCTACCGGCCGCGGGCCGATCTTACCCTTCGAACGGTGAGCATCGGGCTCCCGGCCGGGATCCAGCAGACCATCGTCTCCCTCGGGGCCCTCGTCTTGAACGCTTTGGTTAATTCCTTCGGACCCACCGTCACCGCTGCCTTCGGGGCCGCCGGCCGCCTGGACCAGTTCTCCTTTTTACCGACCATGAGCCTGAGCCTCGCCACCTCGGCCCTGGTGGGCCAGAACCTCGGCGCCGGCATGGAAGAACGCGCCCATGAAACCCTCCGCTGGAGCGCCATCCTGGCCTCGTCCATCACCGGCGGAGTGATGATCCTCCTCCTCCTCTTCCCCCGGCCCCTTCTCGCGATCTTTACCAAGGACGCGGAAGTATTGGCCGAAGGAACCCGTTACCTGCGTACCGTCAGCCTGGGCTATGTCCCCTTCAGCGTTATGTTCTCCATCAACGGCCTCCTCCGCGGTGCCGGGGATACCTTCCCGACCATGGTCACTTCCCTCATCTCCCTCTGGCTCGTCCGCCTCCCCCTGGCCACCTGGTTCGCCCGGGGAATGGGCCTGGGGAGTCGGGGGATCTGGATCGGGATGGCCATCTCGCCCCTGGCCGGCCTGGCGATGAGCTATTTATACTACCGGAGCGGCCGTTGGCGGCGGAAAGTGGTGGTCAAAAAGGAAAGACCCGTTTTGGCGCCCGAGTGAACCACCGGGCTTTTCAGCCATCGTTAGAC
>JAAYXC010000054.1 GCA_012516115.1 Bacillota bacterium
GGGCTACCCTCCCCCCTAGCCACAGGCGGCCTGCCTGCCATTCGGCCAGCCCTGCCGCGAGGAGCTTTTCGTCTTCCGGTTCCGTATCGCACAATTCGAGCCGGAGTTCGAACCGAGAACCGGCCGGGATTACCTCCAGGTCGAACTTCACTCCGCAGGCGCGGGCCGCCGTCCCGGTCGTCCGGTCGCTCCCCACCCCGTCCCGGATGGTCGTCGCCCAATCTTCTCCCACTAATTGCGCGTCATAGACCACAATCCGGGAGGCCGCCGATTCCGCTCCCGGTTCATCGGATGGATTTATATCCCCGAAGAGTTTGCAAACGCCGCATTTGCAACTACCCTCTTGGCGGGTTAGTGCATGGCAAGGTTCAGAACCCAATCGCGGCGCCAGGCGGGTGAGCAAAGCCCGCAACGCCCCGGCGATGCTCGTCCCGGGGATGAACGGGCGGCCTGTGGCATCCCGGCGCACCAGGGCATCGGTCAGGTCGTTCCCCCGGCCGCTGCCGATATGGACGGCGGTACGGGCTCTGAGCATCCCTGTGATGACTTTATACACCCGTCATTCCCCCTTTCTCCCGTACGATCGCCCCGCCGATGCGCTCCGCCAGGAGCCGGATGGCGGTCTGATGGTAATCGGGAGGAAAATTCTTTTGTAACACCTCTAAAAGACCAATGATTTTCTTTACTCTTTCTTTTTCTTCACCTTTTTTAAAGAAAGACTCCTTATCGCGTGCACCGAATTCTTCTTCTCCACCGACAAAGTTCTTAAGACCTTCATCCGGGCTTCCGAAGGACTGCAATCTTTCCGCTAGTTCTTCCGGTGTTAGCGCGCTATTAAGATAAAGCCACCGGGCCAAGGGGAGAAACCGTTCATCTAATTTAAAATCCGGGATAAAAACTCCATCCAGTTTCTCTTGCCATAAGTCGTCTTCATCATTCATTGTCGTTCTTTCTGATCTACGCATTTCTTCGGGGAGCCATACGGCGCTATCCATTAATTCCTGCCACCCTTTGTAAAGGGGATGGTTAAAAGCTATCCGGCCGAAACCCTCGTTTCGGCGGAGACCGATGCCTTTGATTTCCAGCTCCCGCATCCTTTCTTGCCCATCCTTGGGAAAGTCCTTAAACCGTAACCAAACCACCGAACCGGCCGCCAGGGCCAGCTCACGCCACCGCGGCAGGCCAAGGGTGGTGTTGAAACCGTCGACCGTCCCGGCCTGGGCATAGGCCGCGAGGATCTCCACCGGCCCGAGACCGAGCTCCTTTTCGAGCCATTCGGGATCGAAACCGGTGGCCTGGCGCCCCCAGGAATCTGCGATAATGGTATCGGTTAAGAGGGTGAGGGAAACCACTTCCGGCTTATCCGGTACGCGTTCGGCCAAGGGTTTTTGTATCCAAGGCGGTGGCCCTTCGTAGGGTATGAACAATAGGGTGGCCCGGCCGTAACCCCGTTGCCGGCCTTTACCGAGAAACAAAGGGACGGGTTTTCCCTCCTCTAACCCACATAAGGCTTTTAACTTCTCCCAAGCCTCTTTATGGGTACAGATCATCTCACCGAGAAAATACTGGCCTGCCGCCAGAAGAGTGTAGCCAAAGAGGACGCCTTTCTTTGCCCGGCCGTTTTGTTCGTCGATGCGGATATGCATTTCCATTCTTCTGGGCGGTTTGTAGATCCTCATATCCCGATACAAAACCAAAAAACCACCGATGGGTTCCATCTTGCCTCCGCATTTCCGGCAACTCTTTTGCGTTTCTTCTTCAAGCCCAAAGGCAGGATAGAACCCGTGCCCCTCCTTTTGGGCACCACGGAAGGGCTTTATACTGCAGGTCAAAAGAGCACGCGGGGCGGGGACGGCCGGATAAAGGTGATCTTGAAAATAACGGGCAGGATAAAGGGTAGGAAAGATGACCGCTTCGCGCCGGAAGAGGGAGACGAAATCCCGGTACCCCTCGACGTCTTCGAGGCGGCCACGCTTTACGGCCATCGCCGCCAGGGCCCCAAGAAGGGTGGTACCGGGGATGAATTGCCGGGTCTCGTATTGGTTCCCGGCAGGGCTCTGCCCGGCCACGAGCACCGGTTCATCAAGGCGGGCGACGACCAGAATGTGGACCGGTGCCCATGTCGCCGTTGTGGGAGCGATGACTTCCGGCGTTGCCGGCCGGGCCGCGGCCGGGGGGGCCGGGGTACCTTCCAACCAGTTTTCTTGGAAGCGGCGCAGAAACCAGGTTTCCCATTCTTCGTCCTGGGGTTTCTGCGTGGCATCGATACCTTCGAACTCCGCTAAATGAATCACACATTCACCCAGACCGCGGTGTCTGGAGCGGCCGAGCCGCCGGACGTTTCTCGCCGCGGCCACGAGGAACGCCGCTTCATCGAGCCTTGCGGCCGTATTTTCCGGGCATTCCACCCGAAAAACAAAGACCTCGCCGGCCAATCCTTCTTCCTGGCTGAAGAGTTTTTGCTCTTCCGCCCGCCGGATGACCGGGTCGATACGGACCCGCCGGACGACCTGGGATTCCCGGCCTTGGTTTTCTACCGGGTAGGCGGAACCGATACGCCAGGGTTTGATTTCCGCCGGTCCGCCGAAAAGGCGCGCCAAGATCTCTTCTTCTCTTCCGCGGTACTTTTCCATGGCCGGTAACTGCAAAAGGCGGCGCGCGCCGTCGCGTAATAGGCCGCAGAGCGTTGTCCCGCGGATTACCGGCCGACCGTCATCTTCCCGGAATAGGGCCGAATCGATCCCGAAACCCTTCCCGTACCCGGCCCCAAGATGGTAATTGGACTTCAAAGCAATCCGAAATACCAGGACCGGCATAACGCTTATCCCTCCTCGTAATAGGTCTGGCGTGGCTCTTCGAGCCTCAGGGCGAAATCCCAGATCGTAAGCAGGTCGGGGAGGGCATGTCCAAAATAGTTGCCTTGGTAACACTCGATCTGGTACCACCAGCCTAATTCTTTTTCCTTTATTTGGCCCAGGTGCGCCAAGGAATCTGCGATTAACCCGGCCTGTTCTTCGTCTTTCCGCCGGACACGCTCTAAAAGACGGTCCGGTTTCTTTTTCCAGGAGGTTAATTCCTCTTTCGAATCGGAAGAAGGCAGCGCATAGAAGTCGTAGAGTTCTTGTAGTTCGGAAAGCCGCGAATTGGGGATGGTGCGTAATTTCAACCGGTATTCCAGTAGGCGCTTGAGGGGTAAAGCGTAGTTCGGGATCTCTTCTTCGCCTACGAAATAAGGGCGGAGGGTCGGCCGGACGCGATCGCCGGGTTCCTCAGGGTCTACCCCGCCTTGGATCAGCTCAAAATTAACCATGGAAAGCCCTTTTTCTTTCCCTATTTCCTTGGCTTCTTTAAGGCGCCGGAGTCCAACCCGATAGGCCGATTTATACGGGTATTTACTCTTACAGATGACGACGGCGGCGGAGATGGTGGGGTGCACCTCCGGTAACCCGATGTTCTTCATTAATGCGGCCATCTTCTCTTCGTACGCCCGGCAGAAACACCCGGCGAAATCGAGCGCCCAAGGGGCGGGGATCAGGGCGAAGAGGTCGTCTCCGCCGATAATCAGCGGCAGGACCGGGATCATGCCCTCGCGTCCGGGCAAGGGGTTGGTGTAATAAATCTTTTCGGTCGGTGCGGCCAGGGCCTCCCGCATCACTTCCCGCAGCCCTTGCGAGAGTCGGCGCATTTGCCTTTCATCCTTGCACCGGCCGAAGATCCGGCCCATATCGTAGCCGTCGTCCAGAAGGTCGGACACATACCCCCGGGGGTCGCAGGCGGCCACATCCTGCGTAGGGTCGTTTGCCCCTTTTCCCGGGTAATCAAGTTCGCCGGGGTTTTTTCGCGTTATCTTATCGAAGAAAGAATTTAAGAAGTCCCCCAACCCCTTGGCCTGTTCGGCCCTCTTGCGCAGACAGCACGGACAGAGATAACGGAGTTCCCCGCCTTCCTCGTCGGGTTGCAAAGCCGCGGCCAACCCGGTACCGCATGAATCACAAAAAGCGGCAAAGGGAAGGTGTTCTTGCTCGCGCCAGCCGCTGCGGTCCATTTTGGCCTGCCGGAGGGCTTCATCGGCCTTGCCGGCCGCCACCCCGAAATTATCTTTGATTTCCACCGGCTCGGCCACCGTGAGGGAACCTTCCGTGGCGCGGTAATACACTTCGGCCAGCTTCTTACCGAATTCCTTCGCCTCTTTGGGGCAATCGAAAAGGATACGAAAGCTACCGGCATCTTGAATGACGATATCGTCGGTCCTTCCCAAAAGGATCTTCGGGACCTCTTTGCAGAAGCGGGTAAGGAGCTGGCTGCCGCCCACGACCTCCTTCAACCGTGAGGAGCGAAAGACGAAATCCTGGATCTTATCGGCCTCGGCGGCCAGCAGATAGCGTCCCACGCTTACACCTCCTAACCTTGATCTTTATCTTAACCCATGCGGCAGGAACGGACTGAGGCCACATAGTTCGCAGAGTTTTAACCACGGCAAGGCTTCTGTATAGATCTTTTGTTCGCCCGTTTTTAATTCGCCTATCGGATGCCCCAGGAAATCCTCGAAATTGGCTTCAACGAAACGGAGCGCCCCTTCGGCCCAAGACCGGGGGACGGAGAAGTATTTGTGCATCAGCTCGTTACGGATCTGGAGGAAATCTTCCCAGCCATTTTCCGTATTGAACATTGATGTCTTTTGCCACCAGGCCTTCATGGGATAAGAGTTGGGAATTTGAATATCCACATCCACTTGTAACACCTTAAAAAATCTTTCAAAACGTTTTTTAACACTTATTACTGTATCTTCAATAAGAGCCTTAAAAAGAGATTTTGTCGAAGGCGTTTCTTTGTTAAGACCTTCAAGAAATTTCTCTTTGTCCCTTTTGTCTGTTATCAAGGCGATAACCCTGGCCACCATGAGAATCTCGTTGACCCCGCCGGCCCGGACGAAGGCGGAACGGTAATCTCCGTTCTCGATTAGCCGTCGTATGCGGGCGAGTTCATCCATCACATAGACGCGGATGATCCTCTGGTCATCGAAAAAATCCTCGGCCTTGATTTTGTACTTATAATGATCGCCTTCGATTCGGTACCACTTATCCCCGAGTTCCACTACGGCCGTGGGTTGCTCGAAATCATCTAAACCGACGGCCGCCTCTTTGGCCGCCCGGAAATCGCCGCGGTCCCATTTGGCATAATAATCAAGATAGGCGCGGAGTTCTTCGATCGGCCCCACAGATTCGGGTAGGATCTCCCGCATCGTTTCGGCGATTCCGCTTGCCAAAAGTTTACTGGCTTCTTCGAATTGGTATCTATTGTAAAGCTCCCGTACGCGTTCCCATTCCCGGAGGGCGAATTCGCGGTAAGGATTGGCGAGCTCGCCGATCTTGCAGGTATAGCCGTAAGGCCGACGAGCCTTGACATTGTATTTTCCAAAATCCACATACGAGATGGGAATGCCCGAATAGGCCGCATACAGGAAAGCGCCGGTGACCATGCTCTTTTTCCCGCCGGTTATATCGATGATCACCCCCTCTTCCTCATGGAGGACCTCTACCAGGGTCTTAAAGACTTCTTTCGGGTCATCTCCCGCAGGATAACCAAGCCCATCCTTCCCCAGGAAGAGCGGCTTCCGGTCTATCAACCCTTCACGATATAACCTTTCGACCAATTCGATCAGATTCCGAGCGAAGACGGTCCATTCTTCCAATTGTTCGGTATAATAACCTTCTTCGTTTAGAATCAGAACGATTTTTTCCGGCCGGTAGACATATACCGATTGGAGCAACGGGTCCGGCGAGAGGCCCACCAGCAGAACGAGGGTCTTGCACGGGGTGGTCTTGATGCGGTCTTGGTTTTGCGCCCATTCGATCTCCGCTTCCAGCAGGCTCTTATTGTCTAATGAAGTTATTTTGTGACAGATATATTCAATCATGGCTTCTTTAAGCGAAAACTTTTTTTGGAACCTATCCCAGAAAGCGTGGGTGGCCTCTTTTAGATCCTCTTCGGAGAAATTCAACTTCCATTCCCTCCTTATACTTTAAATATATCGGTCTTTTGAATAATTCTGTTTAGGCTAACTATACTTGACCATAATTCCAGCTTTACTCAATGAACATTCGCTGTTGTGGGTCTATTTCCTTCTGCTTAACAACTTTTTCTTTGTTTCCCTTTCATTAAATCCGTTTCCATTCTAACAAAAAGGAGCGTCAAAAATTGACGCTCCAAAAATTTCTAATACGAAAATAAAACACCGGCGCTTATCCGGTAAAACCTTCTCTCGGCACCGGATCGGCGCGCTTTAAACTCGTCCTATCCGTTACCGCCCCCTACCTCCTTCGATAACCCTCCGCGCCAGCGCGACGGCTTGACCGTTATCCACCGCCGATCGCCAGCGCCCCAACTCTACATCCTGGCGGGCCTCCTCCAGAAATCCTTCCGCCATGCGCAAGCGATAGGCCGCGTCTTGCCCACCGGTCATCTCCTTCTCCTATCCTTAGCCGCCGACCTGATGAACCGTGGATCGCGTCTTCCCATTCCGACGCGGGGGCCTAAAGACCCCCGCTACAACAAGGGAAGCCCTGTGGGCTAACTCACCCTCCGGCCTTCGGCCGCCTCCCTCTCTTTGCCAAAGAGAGGGAGGTCGGGGGGTGAGTTCAAATCCACGCCCCCGCGTAAGGGGCGACGCCGCTAGGCGTCCCATCGCAGTATAGTAACGTGGCGTTTCAATCCACGCCCCCGCGTAAGGGGCGACGAAGGTTGCCGTCAATCTGTCGGTAACCTTCTTTGTTTCAATCCACGCCCCCGCGTAAGGGGCGAC
>JAAYXC010000055.1 GCA_012516115.1 Bacillota bacterium
GATAAAGATACTTATTTACCTGGTGAAAGATTAAATGCCTCATTAATATATCGCAGCAATAAAGATTTAAGTAGTCGTATCCAAGTTTTTGACGTAGGGCCGGGAGGAACTGTTAAACTCAGTGAACATGTCATAGAACTAAAGCAAGGGGAAAAGAAAGAGGTAACCTTCTCCACGGTCTTAGACCCTCAATCCCTGGCTGGGATGCATCGCTTACGCTTAAATCTGGTTGCCCCGGATGATACGCTCCTCAATACGAGCGATATTTACTTTAAAGTCGGAGCCATTGAAATAGAACGTATTGATTTGGCACAGAATGCGTTTTCTTCTACGAATGAACCTTTAACAGGCGTTGTAGCCATACGGGGACTGGGAACTGGCTTGTTGGAATTGATCCTCGATGATGTCGTGGTGGAAACTAGAATGCTGAACGTGGCTAATAAGAGTCTGGTTGAGTTCGCCATTCCCGCTGAATATATATCCGGGCCGGGCCGGCATGAGTTCTCGGCGGCCTTTTCGCAAGGCAACGCCCGCGCGTTGAAGAGTTGTACTTTCGAATATGGTGCCGATTTGCCTGATCTCAAGGTAACAGAGATCGAGGTAGGGAATGAACTGGTCCAAGAAAGGTATTACCCGATTAAATTTCATATTGAGAAGGCTCGGCGCTTACCGGTGTCAGCCGCTCAGGTCCACCTTTACGTGGAAACCGGCGTATCGAGGCAACTGGTGGGTACTGTCGAGATCGGGCCGTTTGGAGAAGGATACCAGGAATCCGTGGCCGCCATGCTTTGGGATCCGGGAGATATACTGGGTATAGAAACCCTTATGGCGGTCATAAATGAAAATAATCAAATCAGTGAATTTGATACAAGTAATAATATGCTGACCTATACAATCTACATACCAAAAATACCGATGATTGAAGAAATTCCTGCATTATCCGACACACGCTTTATACTTTTAAATGGCACGACTGAATCTGGTACTTTAGTGATTATTGAAGATGAAAAAACTCAACGCGGCGCAGCTAGAACTGATTCGTCAGGAAGGTTTTCTTTTGAAATCTGGTTAAACGAGGGTGTTAACAATTTATTCTGCCGCGTGATAGATCCGAATGGACGTCATGGTATGGCGACGCCGATCGGTACCGTGATCGTAGATACTCTGGCACCAAAGATTACTATCCATGGAGTATCCAACGGGATGATCGTCAATCATGATATCACGGTCTCCGTAGAGATCGAGGATCGGAGTTCTTTTGAAGCCATCAGTATGCTGGATGGCCGGGCTTTCTCGGGTTCGGTTACCGTTATTTCCGAGGGACATCATGTAATACAGGTGAAGGCCATAGATCAATTAGGCCATTCAACCGCTATGACATGTGAATTTGTGATTGATAAGTCGCCGCCATCAATCAATGTCGTTGGAGTTGCACAGAATATGTGGTATAAAGAGGATCCCGCAATTTCCGTCAAGATAACCGACGCAACGGAAATACAGAAAAAAGTCATCCTGGATGGCGGGGAATTTCCCGGCGGCACCGTTTCCACAGAAGGCTGGCATGTCCTTGCGGTGGAAGCCCGCGATGCCGCCGGCAATACCAACTCGGTATCCATTGAATTCGGCCTGGACAAAACCCCGCCCACCGCCGAGATCATCTTACCGGCAGCGGGCCAGGAAGTTATACCCGGTTCCATGGTAAGAATCGAAGCCGCGGATAATGTGGGGCTAATCTCAGGGGTGTTGTTAATCGATGGGATATCGTTCGCCTCTTTTACTACTTCGCCGGCTGAAATCCCTCTGAACGTGTTACCGGGAGAATATGAACTCAAGGTTAAAGTCGTCGATCCGGCCGGTAACGAAATCTGGAGTACCCCCGTTATCATTACCGTCATCAGCCCGGACGCCATACCACCGGTGACGACGGCAAGCATGCAGGGCACCCGCTGGAGCGACGACGCCTTCAAATCCCCGGTCACCGTCACCCTCGCCGCCGAGGACGATCCGGGCGGGACCGGCGTGGCGGGGATCTACTACTGCCTCGACGGCGGAGAGGAGAGGGTCTATGCCGGCCCCTTCACCGTAACCGGGAACGGCCTCCACCGCCTGCGGTTTTATGCCGTGGACCGGGCCGGGAACAGGGAGGCCGGGCAAGAGATCGAGATCCGTATTCTTCTTCCCTGGATGCCGGCCCAGACCCTCCTCTGTCGGGAGCTTCTGATGAACGGGAATGCCAAGGCGACGGAGGTCTTCGTCGACGGGCCCGTCACCCTCAAGGGGAACGTGACCGTTGAGGACCTCGGGACCACCGCCGCGGCCATCGCCAAGACCGGGAACGTCAAGATCGGGCGGCTCGAGACGAACGCTCCTTACCGCCCGCTGCCGGTCCCCGATTGGGAGGCCCTCCGCGCGGCCACCACCTTAAGGGATGAGACCCGGCTGGCCGGTAACCTTACCCTCGCCGACGTCCGCTTCGCCGGGGATTTGACCGTCTCGGGGAACGTCAAGATCTCCGGGATCCTCCTCGTCGAAGGCGACTTGACGATTACCGGGAACCTCAATCTGCAGGAGGTGGCCGTCTTCTGCCGCGGGGAGGTGAGGATCGCCGGGAACGCCAAGATCGCGGGCCTCATCTATGCCGGTGGTGGCCTTAAGGTGAGCGGGAACCCCGAGATCAAAGGCGTCGTAGTCGTGGACGGCCGGGCCGAGTTCGCCGGGAACGTAAAGGGCCTCGATGGACCGCCGGCCGAATACGCAGCCTGGCTGCGACCGGGAGGGTGAAGATAAAGCCACGGATAGTCCGCGTTAATCCGCGGCAATCCGTGGCTTATAATAACAAACGGACCACATATGAGGTTACAAAGCCCCGGCCGCTTCTTCATAGACCCGCAGCAGGCGGGGGATAAAGGGTTCGGCCCGGATCGCCGCCGCGCGCGCCAGGCCCCGACGGGCGTATTCGTCCGCGCGTTCGGGGTCGGTGAGCAGGCCCAGCATGGTCCGGGCCAGGCCCGTCACGTCCTCCGGGTCGACCAGCACGGCCGCCTCGCCCAAGATCTCGCGGTGGGAGGGGATGGCGCTCGCCACCACCGGCGTGCCGCAGGCCATGGCCTCGAGCGGCGGCAGGCCGAAGCCCTCGTAGAGCGAAGGATAGCAGAAGAGATCGGCCGCCGTATAGAAAAGAGGGAGATGCCGACGGGGAATAAACCCCGGGAAGACGACCTCCCGCTCGATTCCGAGCGCCGAGGCGAGCGCGGCCAGGCGTTCGGTGGCCGGGCCGGTGGTTCCAAGAAGCACCAGCCTTTGCCGGGCCGGTAGAAACCGGACGATGCGGGCAAAAGCCCAGATTAAGGTGGCGACGTTCTTGCGCGGATTATAGCCGCCAACATAGAGGATGAACCTTCCGCCGAGCCCGTAGCGGCGGGCCAGGATCTTCCGGGCGACGCGGCGGTCGCGGGGCCGGAAGATGACCCCCGGTTTTACCGGTATGACCACCACTTTCTCCGGCGCGAGGTCCAAAACCATACAGATCTCGGTCCTTGCCGCTTCCGAGACCGTGATCACGCGTCTGGCGGTGACCACCGCCTCCGGTACCTCGGTGAGGAATTTTTTAAGATAAGAGGGTCGGACCATCTCCGGCAGGCGGAAGGGGATGACGTCGTGGAGGGTGATGACGAGCGGTACCGAAAGACGCCGCGGCCGGCCGAGACCGTTTTGGGGGAGATGGTAGACCCGAGCGTGGCTTTCGTCCAGCCACTGTGGAAGAAGCGTCTGTTCCAGGGTTTCATCCCATCCCAGATCCAAAAAGGAGGCCCCGGGGAGATAAGGACGTGGTTCGGCCGGGTCCCAGACCAGCTGAAGCTCGATTCCTTTTACCCGCGCCAAGGCTTTTACAAGTTGGGTGGTATAACTCCCGATGCCCGTACCGTGTGCCCTCCGCATCGGACGGGCGTCCACGGCCACGTTGAAGACGGTGGTGGTCAAAGGGTCTGCCATGTCTGTACCCCGAAGGGCGTAAAATCGAAGGGTACGATCCTGGCCCCCGCCTCCGCCAAGGCCGCGGCCACCCGGTTTTTCTTGGTAAACGGGCACATGAGCAGGAGATGCCCTCCTCCTCCGGCACCCAGGATCTTTCCCCCCAGGGCCCCTTTCCGGCGGGCCAGCTCGTAGAGCCGGTCCACCCGTTCGGTGGCGATCCCCGCGGCCAGCTTTTGTTTGGCCAGCCAAGCTTCGTGAAGGAGTTCCCCGAAGGTCGTAAGCCGCCCTTCGTAAAGGGCGCGTTCCATGGCGTAGGTGATGCTCTTCAATGTATCGAGGGCAGCATAGGTCCTGGGATCCCGCCGTGCATAAGCGGCCATCTGTTCTTTCCAGATCTTTTCTCCCCGGTGGGCCCGGCGGCCGATGTAACAAAGGAGAAGCGAGGAATGGAGTTCGTAGAGAGTGGCCCGGCTGAGGTTCATGGGGATGACGAAGGTGCCTTCGCGGGTGAACTCCAGACGGTTAAACCCACCGAAAGCCGCCGCGTACTGGTCTTGTTTGCCGCCGGGAAGGCCTAGCTCTTGACGTTCGATGACGTAGGCCAGTTCGGCCAGGTTGGCGGGGGTCCACGGGAATCCTTGCCATTGTCGGAAAACCCCCAAAACGGCCACCGCTAAAGCCGAAGAAGAACCGAGGCCCGAACCGGGTGGCGCCTCGCCGGTAAGATATAGGGAGAAGCCGGGAAGGCGCAGACCAAGTCGTTGTATCGCCGCTGTGACCAACTTTTCCCGGAAAGTACGCGCCGGGAACGCCGGTTCCTCGTCCCGGGAGGGGTTTTCGTGTTCGAGGGAAAAGAGGCGGACCACGTCCATGCTTTCCGGCCGGAGACCGACCTGGACGTATCGATCGATGGTGGTGCTGAGAACGACCCCCCCACGTTCGGATAGATAAGGTTCGATCTCCGTGCCTCCGCCAGCGAAGCTGATGCGCATCGGTGCCCTGGCCCTTACGATCAAGCGGTTTTCCCCCCTCGATATACTCTCATCCTATGACCGCCGTCCGACCGGCGTGCCGAACCGGCGGGCAGAAGGCGGCATATAATAGGTGCGCAGAAAGACATCGGCATGGTTCAGAACGGAGCGGTAAGGCGGCGAGGATGAACAAGGA
>JAAYXC010000056.1 GCA_012516115.1 Bacillota bacterium
CCACCTGGCCGGACTCAATGTGGGGCTCAACCTCCTCCTGGGCCTGGCGGGTGTATGGCTCGGTTATAGTCTCGGAAAGAGCCTCTAAACTCCCAAAGCGGGGGGATCGAAATGCGCCGTTCCGTGGCCACCCTGGCGGTGGAAGAATTTCTGACCGGTCCGGGCTGCCCGTTCTGCGGCCTCCAACGGGAGACGGAAAAACGGTTCTTGGGCTCCTTCTTCCGGGAGATGGTCATGGACGGGGACTGTCGGGCGGGGCTGGCCCGGGAAGGGCTCTGCACCCGCCATCTCCGGCTGATCGGCGAGGCTCCAGATAAACTCGGCGCGGCCTTGAGCCTCCAAACGCTGGTGGAATCGGCCAAAACCAGGACGGGCAGGTCCGGCTGTTATGTCTGTCGCCATATCGCGGAGGCCCTCCGTCAGTACGCGCAGATCGTGGCCGAGCTTTATCTCGAGGAAGAAGGCCGCCGGAAGTTGGCCGAAGCCCCGGCCTTCTGCCTACCCCATACCGAACTCCTCCTGGCGGTGGAAATGCCGCGGCTGGCCGGCAAAAAGACCGAAGAGTTCAAAACCTTTTGTCGGGAGCGGCGGAGGCGAACGCTGGCCAGCCTGGCCGAAGACCTGGCGCGGTTTATCCGGAAATTCGATTACCGGATGGCCGGAGAACCGTGGAACGGGACCGAGGAGGCGGTGGCCCGCGCCGTGCTGATCCTCACAGGAGAAGAAGGGAGTGAAACCCTTCCACGTTAAACTCGATCGGCTTTTTTCACGGGTCGGCAGGTAATGCCGGAATGGCCGCGTAATCATCTATAGAGAACTCCGGCGCCCCGGCGCCGGGAAAGGAGGGAGGGCCTTGAAAAAGGCATGGTTCCTTATGGCGGCCCTCTTGTTGGTTTTTTTGTTCGCTTCCCCCACCCACGCCGTCTCCGCGAAGACCATGGTGGCCGACCTTCTGGCCAAGACCGGGCTTAACTACCAACCCCTCAATGAACACGATAACATCTGGAGTTTGCCCTATGTAGGGCTCGAAAACCTGGATGAGATCGAAATCTACGTCTGGGCCCGGGAGGCTGGTTACGTAACGATCTACGCCACGGTCTTCTATCTGGAACAAGAACCACCAAAATCCCTCCTCTGGCGACTTCTGGAGTTCAACGATCGGATGCTCGGGATGAAATACCTCATCCGTGACGACCCGGACGAAAAAGGGGCTTACCTTATCGACTGCCAGATCGATCTCTCCCTGACCTCCATCAACGCCCGCGAACTCAAGGAAGCCATCGAGAACCTGGTGCTGGAGATCGATGAGGATTATCCGGAACTCGAATCTTTTTTGACGCAAGTGATAGGCCGGTCGGCCTGAGCGGATTTCGAAGTCGACTTCCCTTCGCGGGAGTGCCGCAGTTCCCCGGGGGAACCCCAGTGGGATCTTCGAATTCCGTCTCCCTGGGTCCTAACCAGTGCAACTGAGGAGCGCGAACCCCATGGCCATTATCCCTGAGATGCCCCATTACCTGGAGGCTTTCCTGATCGAGGCCGGTGAAGAACTGGGCCGGCTGGAAAACTGCCTCGGCCGTCTGCGGAAAGAGGGGGCCAGGTTACCCATCGTGGAGGAAGCCCTGCATGCGGCGGCCAACCTGAAGGTTGCCGCGGCCACCATGGGTTTCCGCTCCATCCGCGACCTGGCCCATGCCATTTCGGACATGCTCCAGGCCTGGCGACGGGGTGGGGTACGCGACCCGGAGACTTCGCTGGCCCTTCTGGATCGCGCCCATGCCCGTCTGCGGGAATTTCTGGCCATCCTCGTTGAGGGCCGTGGACCGGAACCGTCGGTCATCGATCTCACCTTGCAACTCCGGGCCCTGGTGACCAAGGAAGCCGAAAACCCCTGGCCGGAAACGGAGCCGGAACCCACGATCCTCCCGGAACACACCGAGGATCGGTTCATCGTCGAGCTCGGCCTGGAAGTACCTTGTCCCCATCCGATGGGTCGCTTCCTGGTCTGTCAAGGATACCTTCTGGAGCTCGGCCGGGTAGTGGCCTCCGATCCACCACCGACCTCCAACCAGCGCGCCGAAAACGGATTGGACTTCCGTTTTCTCTTGGCTACCCAAAAGGAAGCCGCGGAAATAAAGCGGGTCCTGGAGGCCATCCCCTATGTCCGGCGGATCGAGGTCATCCCGGCCCCGCCGGAGATCGACACCCTCCCGCCGCCGACGGAAAAGAAACGGAAAAAAGAACGTGTCTTCGCCGAGTGGACCGTCCGCATCGGGGCGGAACAACTCGATGAATTGGGGGCCATCGTGGCCGAGCTCGTCGAGCTCCGTTCGGCGTACCGCGCCTTAGAACGGGAAGCGGAACGTCTCCATCCGGGTTTAGGACTTCGGCTGGTCCGGCTCGGCGAACGTACCGACTACTCCCTCGCCCGCCTGAGCGAGGCTTTGGCGCCCTTCCGCTGGTTCCCGGCCGAGATCCTCCTCGAACGACTGGCGCGATGGGCCGAAGAACGGGCCAAAGCCCTGGGCAAGGAGGCCGAAACGAAGATCCTCGGCGGTGAGCTCCCGGTCTCCCTCGCCCAGGCCGAAGCCATCTTTCCACACCTCCAGCAGCTGGTGGAGGTGATCCTGGCGGAAAGCTCCCTCCCGCCCGACGAACGGGTGGACGCCGGCAAGAAGAGGGCCAACCGTCTGGAATTCACCGTCCGTCGTGAAGAGGCCAAGCTCACCCTGGGTTTGGCCGATGACGGTGTCGGCCTACCGGTGGAGGAAGGATTCCGCCGCGGCCGTCTGGCCGAGATCCGCCAGGCCCTCGAGGCCTGCGGGGCCATGGTGGACGGGCAGTCCGGGCCCGGCCAGGGCACTATTATTCAGGTGGAACTCTCCCTGCTGGGCATGTATTTCGATGTTCTGGCGGTGGAAGCGGGCCGCGATCTCTATGCCCTTCCCCTGGCCGAAGTGGTCGAGGCCCGCCGGGCCGCCGAAGAAGCCGTGGTCCACATCGACGGACAAGATTATCTCCCGCAAGACCGGCTCATGCTCCCCCTTTTCGACTTGGTTACGCTTCTCGGGCGTCCGGGGGGAATGAAAGGTAATTTCTGGATCTTCATCCGAAGCCAGGAACGCCCTTACATCCTGCGCGTACCGGGCATCCTGGGCGCGCGACGGGTCATCGCGCGGCCGACCCCCAGCGGGTTGAAGATCCCAGGCCTGCGGGGGAGCTGTCTCGACGGAGAAGGGCGAACCTACTATTTGCTTTCCCCCGGCGAACTCGTCCGTTCCTTCATGCCGACGGATAAAACGGGCAAAGAAAAGGGCCACCGGGAGGCCAAAAGATGAACAAAAGGCTTTTGCGCACAGAAGCGATTTTATTGGTACTGGCTTCTTTTTTCAGCCTGGCCACCGCCGCCACCCCTTTCGTGTGGGGACGTCTCTTCTTCTCCTTCCTGACGTTCGTCGGGCTGGTGGTCTGGCTACGGGCCGCGATGGTCGAACATCGTTCGATGGTGCAAAAGATCGAAGAGCTTACCCGGAAGGAGGCGAGGGACGCGGCCCGGTTGGCCCAGGTGCAGGCTTCCGCCCGTCTTCTCGAGGAACGCTTGGGCGCCTCCTTCTCGGTAAAGAAACCTTTGGAAGATTGCCTGGCCGGTCAATCCGTCGTGCTGGCCGAGGTTCGTTTTCTAATGGAAGACACAGCCCTTATCAGAGAAAATCTGGAGACAATTCGCGTGGAACTGACCGGCCTGACGAAGGAAAAGGGGCCGGCCTTGGCGCGTAAGATGGCCGGTCTGGCCGGCTATGTGGAGGAGATGGTAAACGAACGCCAAACGGTTACCGAAGAGCTCGCCCGGTTCGCTCAAGAGCTGGCGAGCATGGAAGCCGCTCTCTCCTCCCTCGAAGGTGAACTCAGAGAACTGCTCCCGGCCCATGCCCGGGAAATCGCCGACGGCCGTACGGTTTTGGATGAAAGCCAGGAATGCCTGGGACGATGGGCCCGGCCGCGCGAAGAACTGGGGGCGGCGGTCCAGGCCGCCACCGACCTGGCGGAACAGGCACGGATCCTGGGGGTCAACGCCTCCATCGAGGCCCTCCGTTCCGGCGAATCCGGCCGTGGTTTCTCCCTGGTGGCCGAGGAGGCCGATCGGCTCTCCGAGCGCATGCTCAGATTGGCCCATCAGGTGGCCACCCAGATCGAGGCCACCGACGACTTCGTCCGGGAAACGAAAAAACGTCTGGAAAAAGGTGAAGCCTCCTTCGAGCACCTGGAGGCCCTGGGACGGCGAATCGAGGAATATCTC
>JAAYXC010000057.1 GCA_012516115.1 Bacillota bacterium
ACCGAAGCCCTGGTGGAAGCGGTGACCAGGGAGGTCCCCGGGACGCGTTTCTTCGTCGAAACCCGGGCGAAGGCGGGGGAAGGCCGGGTGCTCTTCCCGGGCGTGCCGACGGTCGTCCTCCTGCCGGCCGTGATCTTGCTCGTTTTTTTCCTGCGCATCATCGCCGTCTTCGCCCAGTCGTATTTGGGTGTCTTCATCAGCAGCGGGGTGATGCGGGATCTCCGTAACCGGCTCTGCGACCATCTCCTGCGCCTTCCGGTGGGCTTTTTCGAACAGGCTCAGACCGGACAACTGGTCTCCCGCGTCACCAGCGACGTCGGGGCCTTGCAGAGCTTTTTGCACTCGCTCGGGGTCGACGTCCTCGTGGATCTGTTGACGGTGGTGGCGGGGGTGGTCTACGTCTTTCTGCTCGATTGGAAATTGGCCCTGGTCACCGTGATGGCCATCGGGCTTACCGGTTGGCCCATCGCCTTTGTGGGCCGGGTACTCCGCCAGATCGGGCGGACCATCCAGGCCCGATGGGCGGAACTCACCGGTGTTCTGCAGGAGGCCCTCATGAGCATTAGGGTGGTGAAGGCATTTCAGCTGGAGGAGTTGACCACCCAGCGGTTTAACCGTGAGAGCCAGGCGGTGGTGGCGGCCACCCGGCGCAGCGCCAGATATACCGGGATCTTGGTCCCCTTTTTGGAATTTCTGGGCGGTTTAGCCCTGGCCGTTTTCGTCTGGTTCGGCGCGGCCAGAGTGGAGCGCGGCCTTCTTTCACCGGACCAGCTCTTCACCTTTATCTTTGTGGTCGGCTTTATCTCCCAGCCGGTCATGCGGCTGAGCCGGATTTACGGGCAGGTCCAACACGCCCTGGCCGCCGGCGAACGCGTCTTCGAGCTCATGGACGAGCGGCCCCAGGTGGAGGAAATGCCGGGGGCCATCGATCTGCCACCGCTCGTAGGAGAGGTTCGTTTCGAGAACGTCTCGCTGGCTTACCGGGAAGGGCCGTTGGTACTGAAAGGCATTAACCTTACCGTGGAACCCGGCGAGGTCCTGGCCCTCGTCGGCCCCAGCGGAGCGGGCAAGACGAGCCTGGTGAACCTCCTGCTGCGTTTCTACGATCCGGTGGAGGGCAGGATCCTCCTCGACGGCCACGATATCCGTTTCATCCGTTTGCGTTCCCTCCGGGCGCAACTCGGTGTCGTCCCCCAGGAGACCAGCCTTTTCCGGGCCACGGTGGCCGAGAACATCGGTTACGGCCGGCCGGGCGCCACCAGGGAAGAGCTCGTGCGGGCCGCAGTCCTGGCCAACGCCCACGATTTCATCACCGCCCTTCCCCAGGGATACGATACCATGATCGGCGAGCAGGGCCAGACCCTCTCCGGTGGTCAGCGACAGCGGATCGCCATCGCCCGCGCCTTATTGCGCGATCCAAGGCTCCTCATCTTGGACGAGGCCACCAGTTCCCTCGACAGCGAGTCCGAGGCTTTGGTCCAGGAGGCGCTGGAACGGCTCATGCGCGGCCGCACCACCTTCGTCATCGCCCATCGCCTCTCCACCGTAAGGCGGGCCGACCGCATCGTGGTCCTGGCCGAAGGCCAGATCGCGGAGATGGGGACCCACGACGAACTCTTGGCCCGGGGTGGACTCTATGCCCGCCTCTACGAACAGCAGTTTGCGGGAGGGTGAGACAAGCTGCCGGAAGATCGCCATCGCCGGATGAAACTTAAACTCGTCTCTTTCTGGGGCTGGCTTTTGGTCGGTCTCCTCTGTCGGTCGCTGCGTTACCGGATCCACGACCCGGAGGGGTGGCTGGCAGGTCCCCGGCGCACGGCCAGGAAGATCTGGGCCTGCTGGCACGGTCAACAATTGATAGGTTTTTATTTCTTCCGTCGCCGGGGGACGGGCATCCTTTCCAGTCTCAGTCGGGACGGCGACTACAGCAGCAGCATCCTTCGGCGTTTCGGCTGGCGGATCTTCCGGGGTTCCTCGAGGAGGGGAGGAGCCCGCGGCCTGCTGGAGCTTCTCCGTTTTCTCCGCGCCGGGGGCGAGATCGCCCTTACGCCCGACGGACCCCGGGGGCCGGCCTACCATATCGAGCCGGGTATTCTTTACCTGGCGGGCAAGACCGATTCGCCCATCATCCCCTTTGCCATCGCCGCCCGGCCGGCCTGGTACGCGGCGAGCTGGGATCGGTTCCTCGTCCCCTGGCCTTTTGCCCGCTGCGCCGTTTATTTCGGTGAACCGTTTCGGGTAAAGGAAGAGGAACTGACCGCGGAGAAGATGCCCTTCCTGCAGGCCTCTCTGGCCACGGCCATCCACCGGGCCAACCAGGGGGCCGCGGAGATGCTCGTCGCCTGGAAGCGGAAAAGACCGGCCCATGGAGGGTCATCGGCTGGATGACGCTGGCTTTGTTTGTTTACAATTTTCTCCTTTTTCTCGGCGCGCCGGTATGGGTTCCCCTGGTCATCTGGCGGAACCTGCGGCGGGGACGACCGCTTTTGGGCGGGGGGTTTAGCGCCGCCGACGCCGCATCCTTGCGGGGGACGAAAGTGGTTTGGTTGCATGCGGTCTCCATGGGCGAGAGCCTGGTCGGGGTGGCCCTCTACCGCCGGCTGGCCCCCCTGCTCCCGGGCTTCTCCTGGGTCTTTACCACCACCACCCCCAC
>JAAYXC010000008.1 GCA_012516115.1 Bacillota bacterium
ACAAGGAGCAGGCTGCCAATCCGCCACCGCGTGCGTCGGTTAAGCAGGTTTCTCTCCGTCCCCAAACACATGGCCCCCAAAAAGAGGTAATATAAAACCACCGCCGACGCCGGCCACGCCCCCAGATTGACCGCGGCGCCGGGCAACCCGGCGAAAAGGCGTGCCAGCCCGAAAAGAAGGCGAAGTAAAACCCGGAGAAGAAGTAAGGGTAGGCCGGCCAGCCACGGCCAGACCAGCCCGGAGAGGCCCGCCACGATCCCCATTTGTACCGCCAGCCCGGCCGGTGGGACGAGGAACAGGTTGGCCAGGGGACCGAGGAGGCTCACCCGACCGAAGGCCATGGCCTGGAGCGGCAACACGGCCAGGGAGGCGGCCAGCGAGACGAAGAAAGGCCGCCCCAGCCAGGCCCAGCGCGCCGGGCACCAGGCCGCCCACCGCGGATAAAGAAAAACGATCCCGGCCGTGGCGGCGAAGCTCAAGCGGAAGCCCACGGTGCTCAGGGCCCGTGGGTCGAGAAGGAGGATCACCAGCCCGGCCAGACCGAGGAGATTGGCCGGTTCCGTCCGCCGATGCCCGAGCGCGCCGGCCCCGGCCGCCATGGCCATCACCGCCGCCCGCAGGACCGGCGGCCGCGCGCCGCAGAGAAGCGTATACCCGAGGACCGCCAAGGCGGCAAAAAACCAGCGTATAAACCCGTGGCGACCCCAAAGCCTCGCCAGCCCCAGGGCTAGGCCCATGACAAAGCCCACGTGGAGCCCGCTGACCGAGAGCAGATGCAGGGCACCGGCGTCCCGGAACCATCTTTCGGCCTCGGGGGTCAGCCCGGGAAGGTCGCCGAGGACGAGCCCCTGCAACAGCCCGGCTTCTTCCCGGTCCAGGAAGAGATGAAAAACCTTTTCGATCCCGGCGCGCAAGAAGAGCGCGCTCCGCCGGAACCCGTTACCACCC
The DNA here is from genome assembly GCA_012516115.1 of Bacillota bacterium. Lineage (GTDB taxonomy): Bacteria > Bacillota > UBA4882 > JAAYXC01 > JAAYXC01 > JAAYXC01. The sequence continues at coordinate 949 of JAAYXC010000008.1, forward strand.
CATTCGGGGAGAAAACGCGCGACCTTGGCGAAGAAATAACCGTCGGCGGTGGCGGAAGGGAGGTTCACCAGTCGTCCCCGGGCCGTAAAAGACCGACCGTATTCGGCCTCCCCCGGGAGTCCGCCGACCCAGAGCCGAATGGACCGCGGGGGAGCGCTCCAGGGACCGTTCCCCATCCGCCAGGCGGTGATCCGCGCGCCCTGATACTGCCCATCGCCCCGGCCCGTTTTCTCGCCGTCGCACCATCCGCGCACGGCCGTGACCCGCGTGGTGGTCGCCGCCGTCAGGGGCGGTTCGACCCGAAGGATACCGAGGAGCACGACGAGCAACAAAGCGGGGATAAAGGGCACCCGTCGACGCCAGAGGTACCAGCCCAGAAGTCCCACCCCGCCGAGAGCGGCCGCTGGCGCCAGGAAAGGACGCCAGGCCCAAAAGAAAGGCGCGATGGCGATCCCGCCGGCCAAAGCCAGGCCCGCCAGGAGAAAGGGCATCCGTCTCATGGCGCCGAGAGATAAGGTTTAACCAGCGCCAGGGTCTTTTGGCCGATGCCCTCGACATTGAGGAGATCTTCGAGGGAGGTAAAAGGACCATTAGCCTGCCGGTAGGCCACGATCCGGGCCGCCAGCGCCGGTCCGATCCCCGGGACGGCCTCGAACTCGGACGCGGAGGCCCGGTTCACGTTGAGGGGGAAGGAAGGCTTACCCCTAACCCCCGTCCGCGTGGACGAACCCTCCCCGAC
>JAAYXC010000058.1 GCA_012516115.1 Bacillota bacterium
CTGGGAAGGGGTGGATGTGGCCGGGGAGGCCTTGAGCTGTGTGGTTATCGCCCGGCTGCCTTTCTCCGTCCCGCGGGAGCCGGTGGTGGAAGCGCGGATGGAGCGTCTGGAGCGCGAGGGAGCCAGTGGTTTTTCCCGTTATCTTTTACCCCGGGCCGTTCTCAAGCTGAAACAAGGTATTGGCCGCCTGATCAGGCAGGGAAGCGACACCGGAGTGGTGGTCATCCTCGACCGCCGCTTCCTCCATCGGAACTACGGCCGCTGTTTTTACGAAGCCCTGCCCCGGTGTACCGAATGCTTTGCCGCTTCCCCCATGGTCCTGGCGGCAATCCGCGACTGGTAGGCCGGTCGAAGAACGGTCGTGGGGTAAGAGGAACACGCCTTTCGTTGGCGAAATAATCGCGGCATGGAGGGATGGTCTTGCATCTCATCTTTTACGGCGCCGCCCGTACCGTAACCGGTTCGTGTTTTCTCCTGGAGGCGGTGGGCCGGCGTCTCTTGGTTGACTGCGGTATGTTCCAGGGCGGCAAGGAGATGCGGGAGAGAAACAAGCGACCTTTTCCTTTTCGGCCCGCGGAAATCGACGCGGTCCTGCTTACCCACGCCCATATCGACCACAGCGGCCTCTTGCCGAAGCTGGTCCGGGAAGGGTATCGGGGACCCATCCTCGCCACTCCCGCCACCATCGACCTCTGCCACCTCATGCTTCCGGATGCCGCCCATATCCAAGAGATGGAGGCCGAATGGCAAAACCGAAAGGCCCAACGTGCCGGTCGGCCGCCGGAAGCACCTCTTTATACCCTGGCCGACGCGGAACGGGTCCTCGAACTTTTTAGTCCCCTAAAATACGGCGAGGAAACAGAGCTTTTCCCCGGTTTGCGGGTGCGCTTCCTCGATGCCGGTCATATCCTGGGCTCGGCCATCGTCGAGGTCTGGGCCCGGGAGGGGGAAGAGGAGCGGAAGGTGGTCTTCTCCGGCGCTCTCGGTCAACAGAATGTTCCCATCATTAGGGATCCGACCACCGTGGACGCGGCGGATTTTCTCCTTTTGGAGTCCACCTACGGCGACCGTCTCCATGAAGATCCCGGAGGTCGACGGCAGGCTCTGGGCGAAGTCATCCGGGCCACGGCCAGGGACGGCGGCAATCTGGTCATCCCGGCCTTTGCCGTGGAACGGACGCAGGAACTCCTCTACGACCTCCGGCTTCTCCTGCGCGAGGGGGCCATCCCGTCTTTACCGGTCTACATCGACAGCCCGATGGCCGTTTCGGCCACCGAGATCTTCCGCCGCCACCCGGACTGTTTCGACGCGGAGACCTGGACCCTGCTTTCCCGGGGAGAATCGCCCTTCGATTTCCCCGGGTTGACCTTTGTCCGCACGGTCGAAGAGTCCCGGCGTCTCAACGAGAAGAGGGGCGGGGCCGTCATCATCTCCGCCAACGGCATGTGCGAGGCCGGACGCATCCTCCATCATCTCAAGCACAACCTCTGGCGATCGGAGGCCCATCTTCTTTTCGTCGGCTATCAGGCCGAGGGGACCCTCGGCCGACGACTCCTGGAGGGGGAGAAGACGATCCGCGTCCTGGGAGAGGAGATCTACGTGCGGGCCAAGATCCATAATATCGCCAGTTACTCGGCCCACGCGGACCGTGATGGCCTCCTGCGATGGCTGGCCGCGTTGCGGGAGAAACCCCGGGCGGTCTTCCTGGTCCACGGTGAGGACGCGGTCTTCGCCGGTTGGTCCTCGGCGGTGCAAAAAGCCCTGGGTGTACCGGTCTTCGTCCCTTCCTACGGCGAGGCCTTCGCCTTGACCGAAGAGGCAGCGCTCGTGGCCCCCGCGGCTGCCGGGCCCGTGGACGAATGGGCCGCCCTTTTGCGGGAGGTGGAGGAAGCCTATCGTGGATTGCGGGCCCGGCTACCGGATAAAGCGCCGGCCGATGCCCGGCTGGCCCTTCGCCTCCGGCGGCGGCTCCGACGGGCCATCGTGGCCATGACCAGGGTCGACTAAGGAGAAGATGCATACCCCACGGCAAGCCGAGGGAACATCTTGGAGGCAACGGCCTCTGGCAGGATCGGGATGGAGGGATGGTTTTTGAAAGAGGGTAAGGTCGTTATCGTTGGCACGGGCTATGTCGGCGCAACCCTGGCCTATAACCTGATCCAGCGGGCGCTGGTGGAAGAGATCGTGCTCATCGATATCAACCGGGCCAAAGCCGAGGGCGAGGCCATGGACTTAAATCACAGCCTGCCCTTCGTCCGGCCGGTGGTGGTGCGGGTCGGGGACTACCGGGACTGCGACGACGCGGCGGCGGTGGTCATCACCGCCGGGGTGGCCCAGAAACCGGGCGAGACCAGGCTGGACCTGGCCACCCGGAACTTCGCCGTTTATCGCCAGATCATCCCGGAGATCGTGGCCGGCGGGACCGGGGCCGTGTTGCTTGTGGCCACCAATCCCCTGGACGTCATGACCTATGCGGCGGCCAAACTCAGCGGCCTGCCGGATCAGCGGGTCATCGGCTCCGGGACCCTCCTTGATAGTTCCCGGTTGCGTTTTCTCCTCAGCCAACATTGTGAAGTGGACCCCACCAACGTCCATGCCTACATCCTGGGCGAGCACGGGGACAGCGAAGTCCCCATCTGGAGCGCCACCCATATCGCCGGCATCCGTCTCGACGATTACTGCGCCGTCTGCGGCCCCCAATGCGATCAGAAAGTACGGGAAGAAATCTTCGTCCGGGTCCGGGACGCGGCCTACGCGCTCCTC
>JAAYXC010000009.1 GCA_012516115.1 Bacillota bacterium
CCGGTAAGATCCGCGGTGGCGGTCCCTCGCCGCCGGGCAGGATGGCCGGCGGGGGTTCGGTGGGCACCCGTTCGTAGAGAACGGGCTCGGCCGCCTTGACGCGGGGGTCGGCATGGAAACGTCGCCGCATGATCCCGTCCAGGAGGGCATTGGCCAGGGAAACGAGGCTCATGCCCTGGTGATGGGCCATATAGGCGTAGACGATGACTCCCCGTTCGCCGGCGGGACAGCGCTCCCGGGTAAAATCGATGGCCTCGTAGAAACCGTAAGGCCCTCGCAGGCCGTAACGGGCCAGGCGCCGCAGGTTCATCACGGCCGCCACCGGGTCCACGGCTAGGGCCAGGGCCGTGGCATAGGGAGCGACCACCAGATCTTCCTCCAGGCCGCGCTTAAGCCCGAGGCCCGGGACCCCGAAGGCCCGGTACTGGTAAATCTGGTAAGCATCCAGGGCACTGAAGGCCGCCTCCGAGATCCCCCAGGGAATCCCCCGTCGGCGGGCGTAATCCCGCTGGATCTCCACCGCCCGCCGGCAGGCATAGGCCAGCAAGGATCCGGGGAAGAGCTCCTGAAAGAGGGCGGGCATTAAGTACTCGAAGAGCGTCCCGTTCCAGGAAAGGAGGACCGGTTCGCCTTGGGCCATGCCGAACGGCCTTCCCAGGGCGGCCCAATGCTTGAGCGGTACCTCGCCCCGGGCGATGGCCATAAATCCCACCACCCGGGCCTCGCTGGCCAGAAGGTCGTAGTAAGAAGTATCGAGCCTTCTTTCGGTGACATCGTACCCTATGGCGAAGAGCTTCCGCTCGCGATCATAGAGAAAGCCGAGGGCCATCCGGGCGGTCAATTCTTCCAGGCTCGCCGTGAGCCGCTCGCGCCGGGAAAGGAGTTCCCGGGCCGCTTCCCGCGCCCGTTCGTAACCGGTGAGGAGACGTTCCAACCGGGTCTTCCGGGCGGAAGGGGCTTCGCGGTCGGCCATCCGCCGCAGCTCCTCCACCCAGGCCGGTTCTCTGGCGGCCAGGGCCCGCCAGGAAGGAAATTCGGCTAAAGCCCCTTTTAAATTCGGATTCGATTTTATCGGGGCGAAAACCTCACCCCCGGCCTGCGGCCACTCCCTCTCCGCGTCGGAGAGGGAGCCGGGGGTTGAGGTTGAGAGCTGGCTCAAGCTCTCTTTTTCCAACTTCGCCAAACCGAAAACCAGGGTAAATAGATCCTGGCCGTCCTTAGCCAGGCCAGTGTTTCGCCGATGAGTTCGGCGGCCCAATAAAAGGCTTCGGTCCCGACGTTCGGTTCTCTCTTTACTGCCCGCCGCAGTCCGCGGGCGACCAGGGCCGCCTGCCGGAGCGCGGCGATCTTTTCTGCCGGCGGAAGGGCGATGGCGTTTTTGAGCAGACGCGTCAGGAGGGCGATCTTCTCCGCCAAGGTCGGGGAAGGTTTGGCGGGAAGGCTCCGCCGCAGGTTGGCCAGGGTATCGGCGAGGCCGGCGAAGGCCTGCGGGGTCAGGGGAGGGTCGTCGGCCAGGGCCCGGCAACCCCGGAGAAACGTCCAGACCGACGCCAGGAAGTTGGCGTCGTCGACGGCCGAGACATATCGGGGCCGTAAGGGCTCAAGCGTCTCCGTGTTATACCAGTTCAAAAGATGTCCGGCGTGTTTTTCCAGATGGTGCAAGGTCTCGGCGGTGGCCGCCGTGCGACCGATCAATTGCGTGGCCGGCAAATAACCGAGGGCGTCAGCGGCCAGGGCGGCCAAAAACCACATTCCGATGTTCGTCGGGGAAGTCCGGTGGGCCAGTTCGCGACGGAGGGCCTCCTGGTAATTATCCGGCGGTAGCCAATGGTCGGTCGGGCCAACGAAGTCGTCGAAATACCGCCAGGTCGCCCGGGCGAGCTCACGGAGGAAGGACTGTGCCTCCTCCGTTAATCGGACGCCGCGTCCGGTGGTCACGGGTAGCTCGAGACACCATATGAGCAAGGGGGCAAGGAACCACAGGCCCAGGAAGGGGACGGCGGCCGGAAAGGCCGCCGGCGCGGCCAGGAGAAGTCGAGCGGCCGCGGCCATGACCCCCAGACTGACGACGGCCACGGCCCCCACCGTGTGCCATCTCCCCTTTCGCGAATCGTAACGCCGGACGGCCGCCTGGGCCGTTTCCCAGGCCAGGAGATGGCGGTGGCTTATCAGGCGGCGGTACCAGACGCGGAGAACGGCATCCGTGGCCAAGAAGGCCTGGTGGGGCAGGAGGGCCAACGAACAGAGGCTTTTGGCCAGAGAACGCCAGAGCTCCCGCCGGGCCGGGGCGATATAAGGTCCCCGGCCGAGACGGCGGATGAGGGTGGGGAGTTCCGGCCAGAAATAGGCCAAGGCGACAAAACCACCCCCCCAGGAGGGAACGCCTGCCGGCCAGGACCAGAGGAGCAAGAGAAGGCTGGCGGGCGCCACCAGGCTCCGGCGGAGATTATCGAAGATCTTCCACCGGTTGATGGCCGAAAGCGGGTTCGGTTCGCGGCCACCACCGCAAAGCGGAACCCGGGGCGCGAGCCAGTCGATGATCTGCCAGTCGCCGCGGATCCAACGGTGCTGCCGGCTGGCATAGGCGCCGTAGGTGCGGGGAAAGAGGTCGAGGAGAACCACATCGCCGGCAAAACCCACCCGCAGGTAGGCCCCTTCCAGGAGATCGTGACTCAAGATCCTCTCCTCCGGAAAACGGCCGGTAAGAAGGCGATGGAAGATCCGCGGGTCATAAAGGCCTTTGCCGTAGAACGTGCCTTCTCCGGTCAGGTCCTGATAGACATCGGAGACGGCATGACAATATTGGTCGAGCCCCGTGGCATCGGCGAAGAGACGGCCGAAAAGGGAGGCGGTGACGCCGGGCAGACCGGGACAGACCCGCGGTTGGATGAGGGCGTAACCCTCCACCACCACCCGCCTTTTCTCGTCGATCCGGGGTCGGTTGAGCGGATGGGCCATGGTCTCCACCAACCGGCGGGCCGTCTCCGGCGGAAGCTGGGTATCGGCGTCGAGGGTGAGTACATAACGGATCGTCCGGAGGAGTCCCGGTTCACCCACATCCACGTGGAGTTCGCTTTCCTCCCGTTGAGCAGGCGGTTCAACTCTTCCAGTTTTCCCCGTTTCCGTTCGCGGCCGATCCAGCGGCCTTCGCTCCGGCTGAAACGCCGCTCCCGATGGAGGAGGTAGAAACGGTTTTCGCCGTAACGGGCAGTGCGCTCCCGGATGGCGCAGACGGCCTCCCGGAGGAGCTGGTCGTCGGCGGGGGTATCGGCCGAGCTCGCATCGACGAAATCGGCCAGGAGGGCGAAATACAGGCCCGGGTCCGGGTTGGCCAGGTAACGGACTTCCAGGCGTTCCGCCTCCGTCCGGATGGTCTCCGGCGAAGAGAGCATCATGGGCACGACGACCAGGGTCCGATACGCCGATGGGATACCCCCGGCAAACGACATGCGCGGGAGGATGCGCGGAGGGAAAAGCCTCATCACTAGCTGGTTCATGGTCCCGACCCCCATCTCGCTGGCCGGGAAGAGGACCAGAAAAGCCGCAAGCAAAAGGTTCGGTCCTCCCACCCCGTAACGTCGGAAGAAAAAGACCGCTACGGCCGCGAAAAGAAGGGTGAGGAACAGGATACCCCCGAGGTAGAAAGGGGTGGCCTGCCGCCGGAGCCCCCGGCGCAGCCGCCATGGCCACGGCGACCGCGCGGCCAGACGTTTTTCCAGAAGATCCCGTCCGGCATCGACGAGATAATAACCCAAATGTCCGCGGCGCGGGTCGTCCTTTTCTTCTTCGGCCGCCCTTAAGGCTGCCCGGGCCACCGCGAGTTCGTCTTGCCCTGCCCGGCGGGCGATCTCCTCGACGACCGCGCGGTAGGCGGCCCTGGTCTCCTCGTCCATCCCCGGGTAAACGCCGGCCGGGTCCTTGCCCAATAACTCCTCGAGCAAACTCACCATGGGGAAGATCTCGGACCAGACCAACCGGCCCAGCATCCGAAGGCTGTTGACCGCGTTGGCTATTTCCACCTGGTCGGTCGTCTGGTGGGCGTGTTCCTCGACCATGGCCTCGGCCAGGCTCAGGTCCAGTCGACGCTCCAGCCACTCCTGGACGGGGAGGGCGAGGGAGGTCTCGTCCTGGAGATGGCCGACGAGCCGTAGAGCAAAAAAAGGACGCGGGGTGGGGACGGCGGCGGCGAGGGTCGCCATCACGGCCGGCAGGCGTTCCGGTTCCCGCCGGGCCACCGCCCGCAAACGGTCGGCCCAGAACCGGGCTTCCTCTTCTTCCTGCTGGCGGAGCGCGACCCGCAACCCGACCTCGGCCGCTCGTTCGAGGAGAACGAGGCGGAGGAAGAGGGGGAAGGCCCATAACTCGGTACTGGAAAGAGGGACGGAATCCTGATAGGCCCGGAGAAAGGCCACCGTTGTCTCGCGGGTCAGATGGGTTTTAACGGAGGAGACGAGTTCGGCGGCCAGGGCATAGACGCGGGGAAAACCAGCATAGGGTCCGTGAACGATGGCGGGCACCCGCCGGAGGGTTTCTTCCTTTAGGCTCCGTTCCAATTCCATGAGTTGACCCTGGAGGAGATAGGCGTTGTCGAGAAACCACTCGCCGCCGGCGGTTAAGCCCTGGCCGAGCATGCTCATCCCGGCGAGGCGACGCCTGATCTCGGCATGGGCGATCCGCAACAGCCGGAGACGGGGGGCCAGCCGGGCCGGCCGGCGGAGAAGACCGCTCTCGAGCTCTCCGGCCAGACGGCGGGCGTGGTTTTCCGGCCGTTCGAGGACCTCTTCTTCCCGTTTGGGGATCTCGATGACCGGTTCCGGTCGGAGGGCCGGGTGGGGAAAGGCGAAAACGGCCGTGGGTTCCTCCGCACGGCGGAAAAGGGTGAGGACCCGACCGGCTTCCGGCGTAGGGACCAGGGCCACCAAGGCCGTTTCCTCCGGGACGAGGAGGGGGCGTAGACGGGCCAGGATCGCCGGTTCTATCCGGCGGGCGAAACGATGAGCGACGCCGAGGGCCAGAAGGAGGCCGAGAAGCGAAAGAGCAACGACGAGATGGAGACGGCCCGACCGGAGGCCGAGGAGGAAACCCAGCCCGCCTCCTCCGAGAAGGGTGGGGAGGAGGGGGAAGATCCCGTTGCGCACACCGAGCTTCCCCGTGGATCTCTTCTGCATGGTGGCCACCCGCCAGCCCGTCCGGCGGGAGATTTCACGGTAGACGACGGGTGCGGAGACCTGGTCTTGGTAGAAGCCGACGATCATTAGATACGCGTGGCGACGAACCCTTCGCACTTCTTCCTCCGCGAACCTTTCCCTTTTACTTAAAACTCGGATTTCGAAGGGAGGTCGAATCGCGAATCCCACCCCCATCCTCCCTCCGCGTCGAAGATGGGGCGGCCGAAGGCGGGGGGAGAAGTCATGCCTTCTGGGGGGTAGGATAAGATACGTCTTTTTCCGGAGAGCACCGGATCTCTTCGAAACCCGTTAAATCGCCGACTTTACGGCCGCTTCCCTAGTTTACCCCGACCAGAAGATGATCTCGCGCCAAAAGGGAAGTACGGCCCGATGTCGAAATCTAACCTGTCCTTCCGGACCGGGTGCCAGATGGACTCACCTGCCCGTCGATCTGGTCGCCCGGAGAGGAGGATTTGACCACCGGAGGCCGAAGAGTAGGCCCGGATGAGCCTTCCGCCCTTCCGTCGCCTTGAAACCCGGGCGGGTCTTCGGTGGTCAACAAGGTAAGTAAAAATAAGGGGAGGTGGCCGCTTTCTTCTTCTTTATCGTCCTGGGTACGCGCCCGGTGGTCAAACAAGGTACGGAGATCATCCGTCGTCCCTGTCCCAACTGCGGAGATTGGCGTAATTTTCGGGAGGTCCGCTGGCGGAATTATTTTACCCTCTTCTTCATCCCCCTTTTTCCGGTCGGTCCGGAGCGGCAAGGTTATACCTGTCCTGCCTGCGGCCTGACCCTGGGCGTCGAGGCGGCGCAAGCTTCGGTGGCGGTCCAGGAGACAAGACCAGAGAGATCGGCCGAGGCGACTCTGGTCGTGCAGTGTCCGCGCTGCGACGGCCGGATGCGGGTGCCGTTGCGCGAGCGGGGCTTCGTGGCCATTTGCCCGCATTGCACCAAGGAGTTTCGGGTAAAGGGACAGCACGAGGAGATTCCGGAAGCGGAGATCAGGGTGGAATAACCATCGGATTTAAGTTAAATCGGCGCGGAGACTTTTCGTTCCGATTTTGCAACCGTGTGCGGAAATTGCGGAGAGACCGCGGAGTTAAGTGGGCCTAATGCTTGACTTTTTACGGGGCAAAGGGTATAATTGACCTAAAATGCGCAACCGATTGCAAATACAGGGAGGGGGTTCAATTGTCATACCTTGACGGGCAAGTCCACGAAAAACTCCGGTCCATCGTGGGACCGGCCAACGTCTCGAGCGCTCCCGAGGATCTCCAGAACTACGCCCACGACGAACTCCCGGGAGTCGTTTTTCTCCCGGAAGCGGTGGTGAAACCGGCCAACACCGAGGAGGTGGCGGCGGTCATGCGCCTGGCCAACGAAGTCCCCTTCCCCGTAACTCCCCGGGGACTGGGCACGGGCCTCTCCGGCGGGGCATTGGCCGTGCAAGGAGGGATCGTTCTCTCCCTCGAACGAATGAACAAGATCCTGGAGATCGATGAGGCCAACCTCATGGCCGTGGTCCAGCCGGGCGTCATCACCGGCGAACTGCAAAAAGAAGTGGAAGCGCGGGGCCTTTTCTACCCGGTCGACCCGGCGAGCCTAGACAGTTGCAGCATCGGCGGGAACATCGCCGAAAACGCCGGCGGGCCGCGGGCGGTCAAGTATGGGATCACCAGGGACTACGTCACCGGCCTCGAGGCCGTGCTCCCCGAGGGGGAGATCGTCCGTTACGGGGGAAAAGTGGTCAAGAACGTGGTCGGCTACGACCTGGCCAACCTCCTCATCGGTTCCGAAGGCACCCTCGGGATCATCACCGAAATCACGTTAAAACTCCTCCCCCTCCCCCCCCACCGGGTGGACCTCCTGGTACCCTTCGATGACTTCCGCCCGGCCATCCGGACGGTGGCGGCCATTATTACCGGGAAAAAGATCGTCCCGGTGGTCATGGAATTCATGGCCCGGGCCGGAGTCAAAGCTTGCGAGGCCTTTTTGGGGCGGGAGGTCCCTTTCAGCGACGCGGCCGCCCAGCTCATCATCGGCCTCGCCGGCACCGGCAAGGCGGAGGTGGAGAGACAGTACGAGACCGTGGCCGAGATCTGCCTGGAGATGGGCGCGGCGGACGTCTTGGTGGCGGAGACGCCCAGCGCCAAAGAAAGGCTCTGGGAGGCCCGCCGGGTTCTCCTTGAGACCCTCAAGGCGCAGAGTCCGGGGGGGGAAGTGGAAGACGTGGTGGCCCCCCGGAGCCGCATCCCGGAGCTGGGGGAGGCCGTGGCGGAGATCTCCGCTCGGACGGGTTTCAAGATGGTCCAGTGGGGTCATGCCGGGGACGGGAACGTCCATATCGCCATCATGAAGATGGAGATGCCCGATCGGGTATGGGAAGAAGGCCTTCCCAAAGTGGCCGAGGAGATCTTCCGGGTGGCGATTGGCTTGGGCGGCAGCATCACCGGCGAACACGGCATCGGCTACGTGAAACGCCGGTTTATAACCATGGCCCTGGGTGCCGCGGAGATCCGGGCCATGAAACGACTCAAAGAGGCGTTAGACCCCAAGGGAATTCTCAACCCGGGGAAGATCTTCCCGGAATAAGCCGGGATTGCGAAGGCACCTTCAAACTAGACTCAGTCCCCGTCCTCCTCTCCGACTCGGAGAGGAGGACGGGGGTGAGGTCATCACCCGGCGGATATATAATCCGGGTTAGCCTCCTCCGTGAAAACCCGGCAAGTCTATGCCGAGGAAGCGCCGGTCTTCAGCCGCGCCCTGGCCGCCTACCTGGACGGGCCGCCGATCGCCTTTTGGGCCTAAAGACCGTCGCTAACCGTAACCCCTGAACTTGGACTGGGATTCGTATTTCGTCTTGCGGTCTTCCTCCGGCTTGCAATGGGACGGCCGAGCGGTTACACTTTAAACTATGGAACAAAGAGGATGGGGGGCGCCGGAGGAAGAATGCGAGTGGCCATCGCCCAACTGGACCCGGTGGTGGGGGACATCGAAGGTAATTTGACCCGCTTGCGTCAAGTCGCAGAAGAGACGTGGTCCGCAAGGCCCGACCTCGTGATCTTCCCGGAACTCTTCCTGACCGGCTATCCGCCCCGCGACCTCCTCGAACGGAGCGACTTCCTCGCCCGGACCGCGGCGGCCGTCCGGGAGGTAGTCCAATTTTCGCATGGCTTTCCGGAGACCGGGCTCCTCTTCGGCGCGCCCGTCAAAGGAGAGGGGCGCCGCGGCCTCGACAACGCCGCCCTCCTTGTCGCCGGGGGCCGGGTTCTCTTTGTCCAGGCCAAGTCCCTCCTCCCTACTTACGACGTCTTCGACGAGGCCCGTTACTTCGACCCGGCCCCCACCGTGCGGCTTTTCCCCTTCCGGGGCGAGCTCCTCGGGATCTCCGTCTGCGAGGACGCCTGGAACGACCCGCGGCTCTGGCCACCCGGAAGGGCCTACGAACGGGACCCCATCGCCGAAGCGGCCCACGCCGGGGCCACGCTTTTTATCAACCTCTCCGCCTCCCCCTTCCAGGTGGGCAAAGAAGAAATCCGTTACCACCTCCTCCGCAGCCATGCCCGCCGCCACGGCCGGCCTTTTGTCTACGTCAATCAAGTCGGCGCCAACGACGAGCTGGTCTTCGACGGCCGGAGCATAGTCTTGGACGCCCAAGGAGAGCCCGTCCACGTGGGACCGGCCTTCGCCGAGGAAGTGACGGTGATAGAGACTACCGCTCCCGGAAAGCCGGGCCTGTATTGCCCCCTGGAGAAAGTGAAAAGCGTTCACGACGCCCTCGTCCTCGGCATCCGGGACTATTTCCGCAAGACCGGTTTCCGTCGGGCCTTCCTCGGGCTCTCGGGCGGTATCGACTCCGCCGTGACCTGCTGTCTTGCGGCCGCGGCCCTCGGACCGGAGAACGTGACCGGGGTGGCCATGCCTTCCCCCTATTCCTCCCCGGCCAGCGTAACGGATGCCGAGCGGCTTGCGGCCAACCTCGGGGTGGAATTTAAAATCATCCCGATCGCCCGGATCTTCGAAGCCTATCGCGAGACCCTGGGGCCTCATTTTACCGGCCGGTCGCCGGATGTGACCGAAGAGAACATCCAGGCCCGCATCCGGGGGAACATCCTCATGGCCCTGGCCAATAAGTTCGGCGGGCTCGTCCTCTCCACCGGGAACAAGAGTGAGCTGGCCGTGGGGTACTGTACCCTCTACGGCGACATGAGCGGCGGCTTGGATGTGCTGGCCGACGTACCGAAGACCATGGTCTACGAACTGGCGTCCTATATTAATCGTAGGGAAGAGATCATCCCCCGCTCGACCGTGGAGAAGGCCCCGTCGGCCGAGCTCCGCCCCGGCCAGAAGGACCAGGATACCCTCCCGCCTTACCCTGTGCTGGATGCCATTCTCCAGCTGTATCTGGAGGAAGGGCTGGGGGCCGAAGAGATCGTGGCCCGCGGCTTTGCCCGGGGCACGGTCGACTGGGTAATTCGGGCGATTAAGGCCAGCGAATACAAACGCCGGCAGGCCCCCCCGGGGATCAAGGTTACCACCAAGGCCTTCGGCCTCGGCCGGCGGATGCCCATCGCCGCCAGGTGGTAGTCACTTCGTTTCCTCCTCCGACGGCCAGATTCCTAGCCGTTTCATCCTTTCTTTGATCTCGGCCTCGTATCCTTCGCCCTTGGGCCGGTAATATCGCTTCCCGATGAGGGGGGTCGGGAGGTACTGCTGGGGGACGTACCCACCGGGGAAATCGTGGGGATACTTGTAGCCAACCCCGTGGCCGAGCACGCGGGCCGCCCACTCGTGGGGAGGATTCTTGAGATGGTCCGGGACGTCGTAGGGCCGCAGGCGGCGGGCGTCCTCCATGGCCTCGCCGATGGCCCGGACCACCGCGTTCGACTTGGGCGCGCAGGCGATGTAGACGGCCGCCTGGGCCATGGGGATCTGGGCCTCGGGGAGCCCGACGAACTCCACCGCCTGGGCGGCGGCCACGGCCAGAAGGAGCGCCTGGGGGTCGGCGTTGCCTACATCTTCGGCGGCGTGGATGACCATCCGGCGGGCGATGAAGCGGGGGTCCTCCCCGGCGGCAAGCATCCTCGCCAGCCAGTAGACGGCTGCGTCCGGGTCCGAGCCGCGCATGCTCTTGATGAAGGCCGAGATGGCGTCGTAGTGGCCCTGGCCGTCCCGGTCGTAGAGCAAGGAACGTTGTTGAAGGGCCTCCTCCATGGTCGCCAGGTCGATGGAGCGGATCCCTTCCGCGTCCGGTTCCGTGGTCAGGGCGGCGAGCTCGAGGCCGTTCAAGGCCACCCGGGCGTCACCCGCGGCCATCTCGATCAGATGCCGACGCGCCTCCGGGGTGAGACGCACGTCCAGGCCACCGAGACCGCGTTCGGGGTCGGCCAGGGCGCGGTCAACGATCATCCCGATCTCCTCGTCGGTCAGGGGTCGTAGTTGAAAGAGACGGGTTCGGGAGAGAAGGGGCGAGTTAACGGTAAAGAAAGGGTTCTCGGTGGTGGCGCCGATGAGGAGGACCACCCCTTCCTCCACCGCGGCCAGGAGGGCGTCCTGCTGGGCTTTGTTGAAGCGGTGGATCTCGTCGATGAAGAGCACGGTCCGGCGGCCGTGGAACTTCAGCCGTTCCCGTGCCTCGTTGATGATCCGGCGCAGATCGGCCACCCCGGCGGTGACCGCGTTGACCTGTTCGAAGTGGGCGCGGGTGGTGGCGGCGATGATCCGGGCCAGGGTGGTCTTACCCGTGCCCGGCGGGCCGTAGAGGATCATCGAGGAGAGCCGGTCGGTCTCGATGGCCCGGCGCAGGAGACGACCGGGCCCGAGGATCTCCTCCTGGCCCACGAACTCGTTCAGGGTCCGGGGCCGCATCCTGGCCGCCAGGGGCATCTTCTCCTGTTCGCGTCCGGAGAAGAGGTCCATCTTTGCCTTTCCCTCCTCGGTCCGGGCTGCTTAGAAATATGTCGCCATGGCTGGTCGCTCGTCGCATTACTCGGAGCCATTCACCGCAGCCACAGCAAAGCCGAGAGCGAGATGGGAACGATCCGTGGATCGGGGATTTTTACCCCGTCCTCCATGGTGACCAAGAGACCGAAAGGAGCATTGTAAACGGTCTGTCTTTTCCAGGAAAGCGCGTAACCCGAGCGTGTCCTCGTGCGGATCTATCCTCCGTCTGTATTTTACCTCGACCGGGATGCGTTTGGTCCCGATGGGCAGAACGAAGTCCACTTCCGGTCCCAGACGCGCGCCGGGAAATGGGCCAGATCTAGATGGGGGATAGAGCCCCAAAATAGCCGAGGGTACTTTCGGCCAAACGGCCCGCCAGTTCGGAAAGGTGCGGTGCGACCAGGGCCTTTCAAATGAAGCGGAATAACCTCCACAGGTGATATCGGAAACAAAGGACCGGAATAACCGGGGGAGGATCCATCGCCTGAACTTCGGGACGAGCGGATCCGGCTTACCTTGCCAATGAGGATTCAAACCTCTAGATCGATCTAGATCGACCTCCACTTCAAAAGGCAAAAGTCGGTTAGATGATTCCGGGCGCTTCATTTCCGTCACCTCCGGACCGAAGGAGAGAGAACGACTCGCTCCGGGTTCATCCGCGCCAAGAGGGCGGTAAAACACTCGTCCGGCACCGGTGGAAAACCGAGCCTTCGCGCGGGGATGAACTCCCCGTGACAGTCCGAACCGCCGGTGACAAGCAGATCGTGCTCCCGGGCGTAAGCCGAGAGAAACTCCTGTACCGCCGGGGAGTTCGCCTGGCTGTAGACCTCCAGCCCCTCGATCCCGAGGGCCACCATCTCCGCAAGGAGCTCCTGCCTCTCGAGGATGGTCTTGCCCTCCGGATGGTAGGCGCCGGGATGGGCCAAGACCGGGACCCCCCCGGCCGCCTTGATGGCGGCAATGGCCTCGGCCGGAGCCACGAAGGTGGTCTCCACGTAGGCGGGCCGGCCGGGCCCGAAGTAGCGGTCGAAGTACTCCCGGTAGTCGGTGACAAGCCCCATCTCCACGAGGCAGTTCAGCGTGGGCCAGCCTCCGGCCTCCCGGTGACGGCGCCAGTATTCGTAACGCTCGGGGGAGATGACGACCCCGAGCCGCGCCCGGCGCTCCAACGAAAGGCGCTCGTTCTCCTCCCAGGCGGCCTGGTTTTTGGCGAGGACCTCCCGGAGGGCCGGATGATCCGGGTCGATTCCGTAGCCGAGCAGGTGGACCGGATCGGCCGAAGACCCGGCGGAGATCTCCACCCCGCTTATGAAGCCCAACCCTTCCCGGACCGCGGCCGCCATGCCGGGTCCCACCGCCTCCACCGCGTCGTGATCGGTGAAGGCCAAGGCCGAGACTCCGGCCCGGCGGGCGGCGGCCACCCCTTCTTCCGGCGTCCAGGTCCCGTCGGAGAATCTGGTATGGACGTGGAGGTCGATCACGGTTCGTCTTCTCCCGCCAGCGCCGCCTCCAGACGTTCGTCGATGAAATAAAGCAAGTCCATCATCTCGTCGAGCCGATCCAGGACTTCTTCGGCTTTCTCCGCGGGAAGCCCGCTTCTTTGGACTTCCTTGATCAGGATGTTCAGGCGTTCCTCCATCTCGGCGAGACGATCGCCGATGGCTAAAAGGGCTTCATGTTTTTCCCCGTCCATCTTCGCTCACCCTTCCGTCTAAACTCCGTCCGCTTCCGTTTCGACCAGCGGCTCATGGCACCGCCGGTTCCCGTTTCTTTATGATTCCTCCACAAAAAGGAGGGAAACCTCACCGAGGAGCCCCCGAACGGCCCATCGCGGCCGGCCGGCCGGTGCGTAG
>JAAYXC010000059.1 GCA_012516115.1 Bacillota bacterium
GCTCGGTTCGGTCCATGACCCCATCTATCAGGGCGCCCGCCGTGACTTTGCCGACGACGGCATCCCCGAACCCAAGCTGGGGCTGGTCACCGAAGCCCACGGGGGCGTGCTTTTCATCGATGAGATCGGGGAGATGGATCCCCTCCTCCAGATCAAGTTGCTCAAAGTCTTGGAGGATAAAAAGGTCACCTTCGATTCGTCTTACTTCGATCCGGAGGACCCCAACGTCCCTCGGTACATCCGTAAACTTTTCCTCGAAGGCGCGCCGGCCGACTTCGTCCTCATCGGGGCCACGACTCGGGAGCCCGAGGAGATCAACCCGGCCCTGCGTTCGCGTACGGCGGAGGTCTTCTTCGCTCCCCTCGCCCGCGGAGACATCGAACGCATCGTCCGCAACGCCGCGGATAAACTGGGCGTGGAACTATCAGCAGAGGTCCCGGGGCTCATCGCCGATCATACCGTGGAAGGACGCAAGGCGGTGGGGATCCTCGCCGACGCCTACGGCCTGGCCCTTTACGAATCGCCGCATAAAAACCCGGCCGGCCTCGTCATCGGGCGCGAACACATCCTGGAAGTCATCCGGGTCAGCCGCCTTACCCCCCATACCACGGTCAGGGCCAGCCGGACCGGGGTGGTGGGCAAGAGCTTCGGCCTGGGCGTCTACGGTTTCCAGGGTTCGTTGCTGGAGATCGAGGTGGTGGCCTTCCCGGCCCGCGAACCGGGTAAAGGCCGCGTCCGCTTTAACGAAACGGCCGGGTCCATGGCCAGAGACTCGGTCTTCAACGCCACCACCGTGGCCCGTCAACTGACGGGGCTCGATCCCGCCGATTACGATCTCCACGTCAACGTGGTAGGTGGGGCCAGGATCGACGGTCCCTCGGCCGGACTGGCCATTACGCTGGCCATGGCCAGCGCCCTTTTGGGCAAGCCCATCCGTCAGGATATCGCCGTGACCGGCGAGATCTCCCTCGGTGGCCAGGTCCGGGCGGTGGGCGGCATCTGGGAGAAGATCTACGGGGCCAGGCAGGCCGGCATCGCCGTGGTCTACATCCCGGCCGAGAACGCCCATGAGGTCCCCTCCGACCTCACCGGGATCGAAATCCGTCCGGTGGCCAGGGCCACCGACCTCCTTCCCGGTATCTGGTACCAGCCGGAAGACTAAAGAAGACTAAAGAAGACTAAAAAAGAGAAGGGGTCCGCTCCCCTTCTCTTTTTCTTTTTCCGTCCCTGCGTTCCCCACCCTATGTCGGCGGCAGCATCTTGGCCATGACCCGCAGGATCTCGGCCCGACCGATGACGCCTTCGATGCGGCCTTCGCGGACCACCGGAACGAAGTTCAGGCTTTGCTGGACCATGGGCACGATGACGCTGTTGACGGCCGTATCCACCTGGGCCACGATGGCCGCCGGGACCATGATCTCCTGCGCCGAAAGCTCCGAAAGCCGCCGAGCACTGTTGGAAAGCGCTTCATCGTCGGCCATGGGATCGAGGAAAGGCCCGTTTTTAACCCAGTCCAGATGCAGGCGGAGAAAATCCCGGGCCGTGACGACGCCCAATAAAAATCCCGCTTCGTTGGCCACAATAAGCGGCCGGCCCGGGTCTTCGGCCAAAAGTCGCAGGATCTCCCGGCCTTTGGTCTGCGGGGAGATAACGATCATCTCCCGGGTCATGATCTCCTGGCAAATCATTACCGGCCCCTCCCTTATACGGTCAACAATACCTTTTTGCGAACGATCCGGGAAACGCGGTCGTCGATAAGAAGATTCATCATGGAGGGCGTTCTTTCCTGCCGGTAGGAGAGGATCGGGTGGCAAGCCGCCGACGCCCATAGGAACGGAAACCAAAAGTCCTCACGCCAGTGGGCAGGATGAAGGGGCGCCGGGATGACAACCGGTAGACGA
>JAAYXC010000060.1 GCA_012516115.1 Bacillota bacterium
CCCAGCGCATGGTGGGCCAGCTCGTGGCCGACGATCATCCGCAGCTCGGCGAGGGCGCCGCGCCTTAGCATCAGGTCGACGAGTTCACCGTAGAGGAGGATATACCGTCCGGAAAAAAACCGCATGGCCAGGGCGTTCAAGGTACCCTGGCCGCTTGTGACGAAGACCGCGGGAGACCGGATCAGGCCGAGGGCGGCCGCCATCTCCTTTACCATCGCGTAAAGATGGGGAAACTGTTCTTCGCTTACCCCCACGGCCTGACCATAGAGATGGGCCTGGACGTAAAGCCCGGTCAGCCAAAAGACAACCACGCACGGAAGCAAGAAGAGCCAGGCCACGAAGATCAGGAACAACCAACCCAGCCCGCCCAGGACCGCCCCGAGGGCGAAAAAGAGACGTTCCCTCGGATGACGGAGGGCCATCGGGTTGAAGGGTAGAGTGGGACCGGAAGGCTCGGTCTTCGCGGCACCTACCGCCCCGCTCCCCAGAGTCGCACCGCAGTTTCCACAGTAAAGGGCCCCCTCAATGACCTGGTGACCACAATCCGGACAATAGGGCATCTCCATCTCCTCCTCGTCCGCAGAGTCTTTCCCGGGCTCCGTCGACCAGCCACCTCTTGCTAACAGAGCGAAGATACGAGTCAGCCGGCGTCCCCCCGCAGCGCAGCCAGGAGTTCCTCATGCACGTGGCCGGCGCGGTCCACCAGGCCGAAATTATCGCTCTTGTAATCCCAGTTGGCCATGGCGATACCATGACGCCGGAGGAGCGCGGTCAGATCCGCATACCAACGAAGGCGATCCGCGGCGGGCGCCTCGGCGATGACCCCGAACTCGCCGCAGTAGACCATGGCCCGGGTCTTCTGACGAAACGCCAGCACCGGCCGGAGGATCTCTTCGAGATAGGCGGGACCGTATGGTTCGCGGGCCATCCGGGCGAAAGCGCGGCGATGCTCCTCCGCCTCCGGAGCGGTCAGGCGATCGGCGGGCGCCGCCTCGACGATCTCGGGGGGGAGGGGTCCCGGGTAGGGCACCTTCCTTCCGGCAAGCCATCCCAACTGGGGTACCCAGGGCGCGTTCTGATGGGTAAAAAGGAACGGTTCGTAAAAATGAAATGTATAGATCACGCGTTCATCGGGGATGGACCGCAGGGAAGCGAACGTCCGCGGGTGATCCCAGCGGTTCGAGGGGATCACCACCCAGCTTTCCCCGTTCCGCCGGCGGATGGCCGCATGAAGCTCCGCGGCCAGTTCGTTCCAGTCTTCATCGTCCTTGGCCACGGGTTCGTTTAAAATCTCCAGGAGCACGTGTTCCGCGCCGCGGTAGCGACCGGCCAGCATCTCCCAGATGGCCACCGCCCGCCGGCGGTAAGGCGAATCCTTCGGCCAGATGGGGTTATGATCCGCGGTCATGAAACTATGGCCCGGTAGACAATGGAGATCCAGGACCAGATAAAGCCCGGCCCGCCCGGTCCACTCCACCGCCCGGTCGATCCAGGAGAGACCTTCCTCGGAGAACCACGCCGGCGCTCCTTCGTGCTCGAAGAGCCCGTAGTCCACCGGGAGGCGGAGGTGGTCCATGCCCCAGGAGGCGATGCGCGCCACGTCCGCCTCGGTGAAGAACGAGGCCAGATGGTTCCGGTCGAGGTTGGACTGGGAGAGCCAATGGCTGACGTTGGTGCCAAAGCGCAAAGAAGGTTCCACTTCGCGTTCCTCCTTCGGTCGTCGACTTTCCTCCGTCTCCACTCAACCCAGGACCGCTTCCACCTCGTTCGCGGCCGCCATGGCCCCGTGGGGGATGAGGTTACCCGGCAGGATCTTCCCGTTGACCAAAAGCTCGGCCACGCCGCGGCTAACACCTTTAGGGTTACGGACTTTGATATGGAAGGTCTTGCCCCGGTAGACCCGCGTTACCTCGAAGCCTTCCCACTCCGGCGGGATAGAGGGGTCGATGACCAGTCCGTCGTAGTCCGGGCGTATCCCTAAAATGTACTGGGAGACGGCGACGAAGGCCCAGGAGGCGGTCCCGGTCAGCCAGGAGTTCCGCGCCCGTCCGAAGTGGTAAGGGTGCTCCTTGCCCGTGATGAACTGCGAATAGACGTAAGGTTCCATGGTATAAAGCTCCGCCCGGTCGTTCTTGGCCGCCGGGAGGAAGGAAAGATAAAGGGCGAAGGCCCGGTCGCCCCGGCCGAGGAGGCACTCGGCGATGACCGCCCAGGTGTTGGTATGGCAGAAGATGGCGGCGTTCTCCTTGAGCCCCGGCGGGAAGCTGGTGATGGCGCCGATCTCCGTGTCGGTCGTCCGGTAGGCCGGCCAGTTCTTCACCACCCCGTGTTCGGTGGCAAGATATTTCCAGAGGCTGTCCATGGCCAGCCGGCCCTTCTCGGGGTCGGCCGCGCCGGAGATGACCGCCCAAGTCTGGCTGTTGATGAAGATCTTCGCCTGCTCGCTCTCGCGGCCGCCGAGTTTCCGGCCGCTGTCGAGGTAGCCGCGGATGAACCATTCGCCGTCCCAGGCATACTCATCGAGGCGGGCCTTGATCTCCCGCTGCCGCTCCTCGTAGAGCCGTGCGTCCGCCTCGTTCCCGCACCTTTGGGCCAGCTCGACGAACTCGCCCAGCGCCCGGTGATAGAGGAAACTGCTCCAAATGCTCTCGCCCTTGCCTGTGAGGTTGAGGCAGTCGTTCCAGTCCGCGGCCAGGCCCAAAAGAAGGCCGTGGGGCCCGCGCTTGGTCCAGGAGAAATCGAGGGCGCGGCGGAGATGTTCGTAGACCGTTGCCTCGTCGCGGTCGGCGAAGGGCACGCGCTCTTCGAGGAAGGCGAAATCCCCGGTCTCCTTGATGTAGGCCGGGACCGAGAGGAGGAGCCAGAGGTGGTCGTCGGAGAAGATCCCCTCCGGCGGTGGAACGTTTTCCGGGCCTTGGGTCCAGGTCAAGGGCTGGACGCTGTGCATGGCGTAACCTTCGGCCAGTTGCCCCTTGAGGAGGTCGATCAGTTTGTTCCGCACCAAATGCGGTATGGCATGGACCACGCCCAGGGTATCCTGGTTCGTGTCGCGGTAACCCAGGCCGTCCCGGCCGCCGGCCTCGTTGAAGGAAGCCGAGCGCGACCAGTTAAACGTGGTATGACACTGGTATTGATTCCAAACGTTGACCATGGTGTTGACAAGTGGAGAAGGCGTAACGCACCGGTACTTCCCCAGGCGTTCACGCCAGTACTCCCCGAGCCGGGCGAAGTCCTCTTCAACCTTAACCCGGTCGCGGTAGCGCTCAAGCATTGCCCGGCCGACCGTCCGCGCGTCACCGATCCCCACGATGAAAAGGGCGTATTTCTTCTCCCCCGGGGCCAGGGTGAAGCGGTTCTGGAGGGCGCCGCAGGCATTGCCGCCGATGGCGATGGAACAGGCGCAAGAGCCTCTTTCCACGGCGATGGGGTTACCCTCGTGTCGGTAGTCGCCGATGAAGACCTCCCGATCCGTATCGAAGCTCTCGACCGGCAGGACGGAGACCATGAAACCCTTGTCCTCTTCCCCGCCCGGCCAACGGAGGGTATAGTCGATAATCCCGTCCTCATAACCCATCCGGCAGGTGTAAAGGATGTACTGGAAGTTCGAAAGGTCCTGGTCCATCCGCCAGAAGCACCACTCGGCGTAGGTGAAAAGGGAAAGATCCCGCTCCCGATCGGAGAGGTTTTCCACCTCTATCTCCCAGAGCTCAAGCGGTCGGTCGATGGGTACGAAGACCCGGTAGTCCGTCTTGATGTCGGCGTATTCGGTCGTAAAACGCGTATAGCCCATCCCGTGCCGGCAGACGGTCCGGTAACGGTCGAGGGATTTTCCCACCGGCTGCCAGGTGGCCGACCAGTAGTCGCCGTCGGTGTTGTCGCGGATATATATGTAGCGGCCCGGCCGGTCCATGGGGATGCTGTTGAAGCGGAACCGCAGGAGCCGCCCGGTCTTGGCCGAACGGTAAAAGGCATAACCGGCCGCGTGATTCGAGATGATGCCGCAGTAGTCGGCCGTGCCCAAATAGTTGATCCAGGACATCGGGGTATCGGGCCGCTCGATGACGTACTCCGCGTGAAGGTCGTCGAAGTATCCGTAACGCATCTTCTTCCTCCCTCAGCAATTATTAGACACGATTACGATTCGCTTCCGGGGACGATTTTCCTTTTCCGGTTTAAAGTAGGATCAGACCACCGCCCGTCGGCGGGTAGGATAAAGGTGGCAGGCCACCCAGTGTCCGGGGGCGACCTCGGAGAGTTCGGGTTCGCTGGCGCGGCATTCGGGTTCGGCCAGCGGACAGCGGGGATGGAAACGGCAACCCGGCGGGAGATCGAGGGAGGAAGGGATTTCGCCTTTTAGCGTCTCGAAACGCCTGGTGGGCCGCCCGTCCCGAGGGATCTTGGGTACGGCCGAGATCAAGGCCTTCGTGTAAGGATGCAGGGGATTACGGAAGAGTTCGTCCCGGGGGGCGATCTGGACGATCCGCCCCAGATACATCACGGCGATCCGGTCCGAGACGTGCTTGATCACCCCCAGGTCGTGGGCGATAAAAAGATAAGAGAGCCCGAACTTGTCCTTTAATTCAAGCAAAAGGGCGACGATCTGGGCCTGGATCGAGACGTCCAGGGCCGAAACCGGCTCATCGCAGACGATGAACCTTGGACGCAGGGCCAGAGCCCTGGCGATCCCGATCCGCTGTTGCTGGCCGCCGGAGAACTCGTGCGGGAAAGAGGAGATGAACTCCCGTCCGATGCCCACGGTGTCGAGGAGTTCGGCCACCATCTCCCGGCGTTCGGCCGGCGTGCCGACGCCGTGGATGACAAGGGGATCGGCGATGGCCTCGCCTATGCTCATCTGCGGGTGCAGGGAAGCCAAGGGATCCTGGAAGACGATCTGCATCTCGCGCCGTTTCGCCCGGAGCGCTTCCCCATCGAGCCGTCGGAGGTCCACGCCGTCGAAGACGATCTCCCCCTCATCCGGCTCGAGCAGCCGGAGGATGCTCCGGCCGAGGGTGGATTTGCCCGAACCGCTCTCGCCGACGAGGCCCAGGGTCTCCCCGGCCCGGATGGTGAACGAGACTCCGTCCACGGCCTTGAGGATCTTCCCGCCCCGGGGAAAAGATTTCTTCAAATCCTTCCCCACTAAAAGGTCAGACACTGCTCGCCCCTCCCTCCACCAAATGGCAGGCCACCCGATGTCCCCCGTAGACCTCCCGCAGCGGGGGCTCTTCCTCCGCGCAGAGGGGCCGCCGTAGGCTGCAACGG
>JAAYXC010000460.1 GCA_012516115.1 Bacillota bacterium
GCATAAGCCTGTAAGCCTAGCGGATCTATATATTTTAGAGGATTACATTGAGCATATGTATACCCATTTAAGTTTTGCGATTTATAAATCTTTCCTATAACTGGATCGCAATTAATAAATTGCCGAATATCGGTATTATAGTAACGCATTCGTAGATAATACAATCCATTATTATCGGTTACCACACCGTAATTACCACTGAAGAGGAAAGGTGTCTTGGTTTTACCTATATGTTTTAATTGTTCGCCATAAGGTCCGTATTCAAAGCGATCCGTTATCAGGCCCCGTTCGTCGGTTAAGGCCACTGTATCGCCACGCCAGTTATAATGATAAGTCAAGTATGTACCATCTGGATTCTCTTGACCAATTAATCCTAGTCCATATACGTAATAAGTTTGACTCCCATCCTGCGCAATTTGAATCAAAATTTGACTCAAAGGAGCATGAGGATTAACTATATACCGTGTCACCATACCGGCCTCGATCATACCAATCCTGTTATTCTCCGCATCATATATGTAATAGGTATCTCCGACGCTAATCAATCTGTTCCGTGCATCATATTGATATTCCACCATCATGCCACCCAACGGACCCAAGATCATATTGCCGTCGGCATCGTAGAGCACCGCCTGTCCATTATAGGTGGCCAGACGATTACCACTCTGATATGTCATGGTGGCATCGGGCATGGCAAATGCACCCGGCTCATCACCGATCTCTGCTACAATGTTGTTAACTCCGTCATAGGTTAACTCATATTTGCAGATCACGTTACCGGCCGCATCAAAATCCTCTTGTCCTACTAACCGCCCGGCTGCATCGTAACGAAGCGTTAGGATCGTTCCGTTCGGTCGGGTGATCTTGATAAGGCGACCATTAGCATCATAACTATAAGTGGTAACCCGGCCCGCCCAATCGGTGACCTTGATCAGCCGGTTGGCCGCATCATACTCGTAAGTGACCGTTCTGCCCCCGGGGTAGGTAAGGGTGGTCAAATTACCAACCGCATCGTATCCATACTTAATAACATTACCAGAAGCATCGGTATAACTCACCACCCGATTTAAGGCATCATACTCACGTACGATCGTTCCTTTACCATCGGTAACTGTTAAAACATTACCGTTGGCATCATAGACATACGTTATCTCGTCATCCGGCGTTATCAGTTTAGTGAGTCGGCCTGCCTCGTCGTATTGATAATTGATCACCTGTCCCCGTCCGTTGGTAATGCTTTTTGGTAGATTATAAGAACCGTATTCGATCTTGATCGCTCCTAGACCATCCCTGGTTATGGTTATCAAACGGCCTGCCAGGTCGTAATCAAAAAGTAATCGATTTCCATTTGGATCGACTATGGAGGCAAGATTACCGTCTGCATCAAATTCCTGCCTTGCCAGGCCGTTTGCCGCATTCAATACCGCTACCAGCCGACCTAGATCGTCGTATTCAAATTTAGTATTACGGCCAAGTGGATCGACAACTAAAATTAAACGGCCAAGAGCGTCATAATCTTCGGTGAAGACATTACCTAACGCATCACTAATGGTTATCGGCTTACTCAAGTAGTTGTAGGTGGCCTGGAAAATTTTTTGACCAAAAGCATCCCGGATACCGGCTAAGTTATTTAAAGCATCGTATTCAAAGTGTACAATACCCCCGAGAGGATCGGTTATACCGGTTACTCTACCTTCGACATCTCGAATAATCATCCATGCATTACCTCGAGCATCAATTATCTTGATTAATCTACCCTCGCCGTCATACTCATATTTCGTCTGAAAACCTAGGGCATCTATTCTGCGAATAAGTCGTCCGTTATCATCATATTCGAATTTTGTGGTATTACCTTTTGTATCTTGAATAACTAATGGTTTCCGGGAACTATTGTAACTAATTGTTAGCTTATTACCAAGAGCATCCGTTATTTCTGTTATGTCGTTTACATTATTAAGCGTTAACCCAATATATAATCCTGCTTTATCAATACCAACCAACCTGTTGATCTCGTCGTATATATAACATGTCTCGGTACCTATAGGATCGATTATCTTTACCGGCATTCCATTATTATAAGTAATAGTAGTTA
>JAAYXC010000458.1 GCA_012516115.1 Bacillota bacterium
GGCCCAGGTGGATCTCGACGGCAGCGGTACCCCGGCCGGGGAAGAGGCCCTTTCTCAACTCGGGTTCACGGAGGATGAGCTCCGTAAACTGGCCGAGCTCTACCCGGTGGGGCAAAGCCTCTGGCGGGTGCCCATCACCCATTTCACCCCCTGGGACTGTAACTGGCCGTACGGGCCGCCGGCGGGGGCAAAGGCACCCAAGGTCGGCCGGCCGAAGAAAGGGCAGAAACGCGATGATGCCTGTGAAACCGATGGTTCCGTTATCGAAGTCCAAAACCAGATCCTCCGTGAGAGTATCGGCATCACCGGTACCCCCTTCCGTCTGAACTATGCCAGCGACCGCGTGGCCGGACGGAAAGCCGAATACACCCTCGAGATCCCTCTTAGTACGGATCAGATTCCGTCCGAACTCAAACGGATCGACCTCGAGATATACATTGCCGGAAGGGTCTTTACCAAGGAATTCCCGCCATTGCCCGGCCAAACTTATATCTTCACTTGGGACGGAAAGGACATCTACGGCCGGAGACTCCAGGGCGAATATCCGGCGAAGATAAGGATCGGTTACGTCTATGATGCCGTTTACTATGCCAGTCCGAGTGAATTCCAGAACAGTTTCGGTAGAGTTTCTGGCGTTCCGCTCACCGTCTCCCGGGCCAGGCAGGAGATTACAATGTGGGAGGAGTTCGAAACTCGGCTGGGGGTATTGGAGGCATTGGGTTTAGGTTTGGGGGGTTGGACCCTAGATATCTACCACTTTTACGATCCCGAGGGGAGGGTGCTCTATCTTGGCAATGGAACCAGGCGGAGCGCGGAGAACGTTCCATATGTAATAACCACTATAGCTGGAACAGGCAAGATGGGTTACAGTGGTGACGGCGACCAGGCAATAAAAGCGCAGTTAAGAGGCCCGACAGACATTGCCATTGGATCCAACGGTTATATCTATATTGTTGATTATAATCGGATACGCCAAATAAGTCCCGATGGAACAATCACTACTGTGGCCGGGACGGGCGAGAATCCAGGTTACGGTGGCGACGGCGGCCCGGCGATACAGGCAAAGCTACATTGTATGGGCATTGCCCTTGGATCCGATGGAAGTATTTACATTGCCGATTATGCCAATGATCGGGTTCGCCGGGTAAGTCCCGATGGAACGATTACCACCGTGGCCGGAACGGGGGTGCCGGGTTACAGCGGTGACGGCGGCCCGGCAACACAAGCCCAATTGTCTTTTCCGTATGACATTGCCATCGGCCCTGATGGGAGTATTTACATTGCCGATTCCTGGAACAATCGTATACGGCGAGTAGGGCCGGATGGGGTAATCACCACCGTAGCCGGAACGGGCGACGATGGTTATGGAGGCGATGGTGGCCCAGCGACGCAGGCCATGTTATACACCCCCAGCGGGATTGACATAGGCCCCGATGGGAGCATTTACATTGCCGATTTTGGGAACAACCGCATTCGTCGGGTAAGTCCCAATGGTACGATTACTACTGTGGCCGGGAATGGTGGAATGGGGTACAGTGGAGATGGGGGGCTGGCGACGGCAGCCAGTTTATACCGCCCTCACAATGTTCTTATTGGACCAGATGGGAGTATCTACGTTGCCGATTCTTGGAATCACCGCGTTCGGCGAGTAGGGCCGGATGGTGTGATTAACACCGTGGCTGGAACGGGTGATAGTGGTTACAACGGCGACGATGGTTCGGCGGCAAGGGCCATGTTATATTATCCCATGGGGATAGCCATGGATCCTAAAGGGAACCTCTACTTCGCCGATTCCTTGAACTACCGCATACGCCTGGTATCCCCGATCTTGCCTTACTTTACTTATGATGAGATTGCCATCCCCTCCAAGGACGGCAGCCAGATCTATCACTTCGATGCCAACGGCCGCCATCTCGCTACTATAAACGTCCTAACCGGTACGGCCATCTACACCTTCTACTATAACGAAAAAGGACTTTTGCGCGCGATCGAAGACGGAGACGGTAACCTCACCGTCATTGAGAGAGACATCAATGGTAATCCCACGGCCATCGTCGGCCCATACGGCCAACGGACCTCTCTCGCGTTGGACTCCAACGGATGGCTCACGCGCGTTACGAACCCTGCGGGCGAGACGGTCTGCCTAAGCTATACCGAAGACGGCCTCCTCAGCTCCCTCATCGATCCGCGAGGCGGCCTCCATCGCTTCGCCTACGATTCCTTTGGCCGCCTTATTCGGGACGAGGACCCGGCGGGCGGGGTGGTGACCCTGGAGCGGCAGGAACTCGAGAACGGCTACGTGGTGACGAAGAAAGAGAAGGTGGACGAGGCAAGTGAAGTCGTTACTACCTACAAGATGGAGTACCTTCCCACCGGGGAGACCGGGATGACCGTCCGGGGCTGCTGCGGCGGGGAGACGGCCACCATCTTCGGGACCGACGGCAGCCGCACCACTACTTACGCGGACGGGACCCAGGTCAAACTTGTTCTAGGTCCCGACCCCCGTTTCGGCATGCAGGCGCCGATCATAAAAGAGATGACGGTCAAGACCCCAGGCGGGCTTGTCTACGAGCAGACCGGGGAACGAAGTCTCGTCTTCTCCGCAGAGGAACCGGCCCAAATAGTGGAGATCGTTGACACCGTAACCATCAACGGCCGTACTTACACCACGATCTACGACGCCTCCACGCGGCGGATCACGACCACCACCCCGGAGGGCCGTCAAAGCTTTACCTACCTCGACGAGAAAGGCCGCGTCGTCCGGACCGAGGTCCCGGGCCTGGCGCCGGTGAGTTTCGAGTACGACGAACGCGGCAGGCTCGTCCGTATCACCGAGGGCGAGGGGCTCGAGGCGCGGGTCAGCAGGCTTGAGTACAACGCCGAGGGCTACATCGCCTGTACCATCGATCCCCTCGGTCGGGTAACCTCCTTCGAGTACGACGCCGCGGGGAGGGTAATCGCGGAGATCCTCCCGGACGGCAGAAGGATCCCTTACACCTACGACGCCCACGGGAACGTTACTTCCATCACCCCGCCGGGAAGGCCGGCACATACTTTCACCTATACCCCGGTAGACCTCGAGGAGACCTACAACCCGCCGCCGGTTGCGGGTGGTGGCACCA
Source organism: Bacillota bacterium (assembly GCA_012516115.1). GTDB lineage: Bacteria > Bacillota > UBA4882 > JAAYXC01 > JAAYXC01 > JAAYXC01. The sequence continues at coordinate 3,123 of JAAYXC010000458.1, forward strand.
ATCAAACCCGCTACGATTACAACCTCAACCGGCAGCTTATTCAGATCACCCGTCCGGACGACCAGACCATCGGCTTTGCCTACGACACCATGGGGCGGCTCGTGACGGTGAGGACGCCGGAGGGGGAGATCGGGTACGTCTACGATGCCACCTCCGGGAATTTGACCGATATCATCGCGGTTGACGGCGGGGCGTTGGGCTATACGTATGACGGTTCCCTGATCACCGGCGTGAGATGGCAGGGGCAGATCGCGGGGAGCGTGGGGTATGAGTATGATAACAACTTCCGGGTGAAGGCCCTCGGCGTGAACGGGAGCGACCTGGTGGAGTACCGTTACGACGAAGACGGACTCCTTATGGGCGCCGGTGAGCTTACTCTCACGAGGGACCCCGCCAACGGGCTGCTCATTGGGACCCAACTCGGGAATGTAACGGACGAATACACTTACAACAGCTTCGGCGAGATTACCGATTATGTGGCCAGATACCAAGGAACGGAGCTCTACCGTGTCCACCAGGAGATGGACGGGCTCGGGCGAATTACAAGGAAAGTAGAGACCGTGCTCGGGGAGACGCATACCTACGAGTACGGGTACGACCGGGCCGGGAGGTTGGTGGACGTCTACAAGGACGGCATCCTCATCTCCCATTACGACTACGATCCCAACGGCAACCGCCTGGCGCATGTGACGCCGAGCGGTACTTCCTACGGTACCTACGATGACCAAGACCGGATGCTTTCTTATGGCGATGCCACCTATGAATACACGGCCAACGGAGAGCTTTTACGAAAGACCGATGCCGAGGGGGTAACTCACTACACATATGACGTCCTCGGCAACCTGACGGGTGTAGTCCTGCCGGATGGGACGAGGATCGAATACGTTATCGACGGGCAGAATCGGAGGATCGGGAAGAAAGTAAACGGTGTGCTGGTGCAAGGGTTTTTGTATCAAGATGATCTCGAACCCATAGCCGAATTGGACGGGAGCGGGAACATAGTAAGTATTTTCGTATACGGTTTATCTCCGCAAGTTCCCGATTACATGATTAAAAACGGGGTTACATATCGGATAATCAGTGACCAGCTGGGCAGCGTGAGTTTTGTCGTGGATGTGGCGACGGGCCAGATCGTTCAGGGGATGGAC
>JAAYXC010000061.1 GCA_012516115.1 Bacillota bacterium
CCTTAATATTGAGGACGGAAAACAGTGGGTTAGAAATAAGCTCGTTCGCAGCTGGAATAAATTATGCCCGGAGGCAAAAGAAATGATGAGAGAGAAATACCTATCCGCATTGCATGTATTACAATCGCAAAAGTTAAACTCGGATTTCGAAAGCGAATTTACCCCCGACGCCGTCTTTTAGCTCAGAGGGAGGCCGAAGGGCGGGGGTGAGTTTGATCGAGCTCCCGGCGGGTGAAGGCATAGGAAATGGGGGGTTACATTTGAAAAAAGAGGTGGTAAAGATCCCCGGTTTAAAGGAATCCGATCTTCCTTTCAACCATGTCGTAAAAGCAGGCGGTATTTTGTACCTTACGAGCCAATTATCTTGCGATCTTCAAACCGGTGAGATCATCCCTGGGGATATAGCGGTTCAAACGAGGAATGCCTTGGAAAACATCAAGTTTTTGTTGGAAAGATCCGGTTCATCCTTGGAAAACGTCTTAAAAGTAGTGATATATCTAAGAAATGTTTCTGATTTTGCGGGGATGAACGCGGTATACCGGTAATATTTCAAGGGCGGCAATGAGCCGGCCAGGGTCACGGTTCAGGCGGCCTCGCCCGTCGAGGGGATCGACATCGAGATGGAAGTGACGGCGTTAACGGATGGGAGTTGTTAAAATGCACTGGGTTGAAGGAGAATACCTTATAAGTAATGATAAATCCATGCTTTCGCTTGATAGAGTCCATGAATTATTATCGCAGAGCTATTGGGCAGATAAAAGACCAAAAGATAAGATAGAAGCTTCAATTCGTAATTCAATTTGTTATGGAATATACCACCATGGCAAACAAGTTGGATTTGGGCGCGTTGTCACTGATTATGCTACCATGTACTGGGTTTGTGACATTTTTATCGATAAAGAACATAGGGGAAAAGGGTTAGGCAAGAAATTAGTTAAATGTATAATTGAAACTGAACAACTAAAAGGCTTATTCGGGATATTGTCGACAAAAGATGCACACGGATTATATGAGAAATTTGGCTTTAAAAGAGTGCCGGATAAAGTTATGAGGAGAGATCCGTAGTCCCGTGCCGGCGGCAGATGGCCTTCAACTTCTCCTCGTTTTCTCCGCCTACTCTCCACACCTCGAACCAGGTTTTCTCCATCACCATATTAACGGCCCGCAGGCATGGTCCGCAAGGCCGCGCTGGTTTCATCTCCCCGCCCTCTACCCGGATCGGCCGGAACGCGGCCCAAGGCCCACGGAAGGTGACGATTCAGGGGGCCGATCAGGGGCAGGACGGCGAGGACGACCAAGGCGGTGGCGGAGAGCTGATAGGGGAGGGAGCCGCCGTCGGCGAGGGGCCCCGCGGCCTTTCGCACCAGGTAGAGGAGGGGTTTGTGCGTCCCGAGGATGAGGAGGGAGTTCGCCCCCAGATATTTAAGACCGCCGAGACCCCGGACCCTTACGGCCAGAAGGCCGATGGCGGCGACGGCCGCCAGGGCCGCCAGGTGGTAGAGGAAGTAGTCGCCCAGGACGTTGCTGGTCACGCTCACCTTGCGGATACCCGCCAGTTTCAGATTAGCCTTCATGGCCACCAGGTGGAGACCCTCCAAGGCGAAAGCGGCCGCCCCGGCCTTCCAGGGGCCCAGCCCCTGCGCCTTGACGATAAGGTCCTTCTTTCCGACCAGATGGCCAAGGGCGAAAAAGACCAGGTTGGCCCGGGCGCCGTCCACTTTAAAGGGGAGCGCGAAGCGGAGGCGGCCGAGCCCGTAGCCCAGGCCCGAGCAGGCCGCGACGGCCGCGGCGCGGAGCGCCGGATGCGGCAGGCGGCGGACGGCCCAGAAGAGGCAGTTCATCACCAGGAGGCAGGGAAGGAACCAGATGGAGTCGTTGCCGCCGTTTCGCGCCGTGCCCGTGACGAGGCTTACGATCCGCGGGACCTGGCGCGCCAGTTGTCCGCTTTTTCCTTCCAGGGCCAGGACGGCCAGGTAGAAGAGCCAGGATAAGACGGTGAAAAAGGCATAGGGAACGTATAGGCCCTTTATTTTGCGGAGGAAGAACTCGCCTGCCGGCCGCTCGTGGAAGAGGAAGCCCGAGACGAAGAAGAAGAGGGGCATGTGGAAGGAATAGATATACGCCGAGCGGGGCACCATGGTGTGGCCCCAGACGACGAGGAGGATCCCGAGCCCCTTCATGAGATCCAGATAATCCTTGCGCGCCGTTCCGTCGGCCATGGATGAGGCGCCTCCCTGTCCGTCCCCATCCTTCGGCTTCCGTCCTCCATATCCCTGCGGCAAATTCGGGATAGCCAAGAAAAACGAGGCCGGAAAGCTCAAGAGGCGGCGGACAGGGAAGAGACCTAAGAAATGAGCCGGTAGGTATCCCGGGCGATCAGGAGTTCCTCGTTGGTCGGCACCACCAGGACCTTGACCCGTGAATCCTCCCGGCTGATGACCGCTTCGCGGCCGCGAATCGTCAGTGTGAGTTCCGGATCGTAGGTCAAACCCAGATAGGCCAGGGCACGGCAGACATCTTCCCGGACTATCCCGTCGTTCTCCCCGATGCCCCCGGTAAAGACGAGCACATCGAGGCCGCCCAGGACGGCCACGAACGCCCCGATATGCTTGATAAGCCGATGCCGGAAGACTTCATAGGCGTCTATGGCCCCCTGATGGCCCTCGGCGCGTGCTTTCTGGATGTCGCGCATGTCCGCGCTCAGTCCGGAGAGACCGAGGAAGCCGCTTTTTTTGTTCAGGAGATCCACGAACCCGTCCCAATCCAACTTTAAAGCCTTGGCCAGAAAAGCCACGGCCGCTGGGGCGATGTCGCCGGAACGCGTCCCCATGACCAGGCCTTCCAGGGGGGTGAAGCCCATGGTGGTATCGAGGCAGCGGCCGTCCTTGATCGCCGCCGCGCTGCTCCCGTTGCCCAAGTGAAGGGTGATCATGCGGAGGGTGGCAAGGGGTACGCCCAGGATCTCCGCGGCGCGCGCGGAGACATACCGGTGGGAAGTGCCGTGGAACCCATATTTCCTTATTTTAAAAGAACGATAGTATTCGGTGGGGATGGCGTAAAGATAGGCGGCGCGTGGCATGGTCTGGTGGAAGGAGGTATCGAAGACGGCCACCTGGGGCACGCCGGGCATGATCCGCCGGCAGGCTTCGATCCCCATGATATTGGCCGGCATATGAAGAGGGCCGAGGGGGATTAGTTCCTTCAGCCTGGGCAGGACTTCGTGATCGATCTTCACCGCTTCGGTGAAGATCTCACCGCCATGGAGCACCCGGTGGCCGACCCCGGCGATCTCGGCGAGGGAGGATAGGACGCCGTGTTCCGGGTGGACCAGGGCCTGGAGAACCAGCTGGAGGGCGAGGCCGTGGTCGGGGATCTCATGTTCTTCTTGATAGGTTCGGCCTTCTTTAGTCTCATGCCGGAGACGGGCGGAAGTGGTACCCTGAATGCCGATCCTTTCTACCAGCCCCCATGCCAGGAGGGAGTCCTTTTCTACCTCGAAGAGTTTATATTTCAACGATGAACTACCGCTGTTTAAAACGAGGATCTTCATCCGAATAATAGCCCCTTTCTTTTTGTGATAGGCATTCCCATCAGTCGTCGAAATCGAAGGCCAGGGCGTGGTAACCGGTCAAACCGTAAAGCAATCCGGTACAGGCCATGATGGCCTTCCCGAGGGCGCTTTTGCCTTCTTCGGGCCTGCCGGGGAGGAGGAACCCCAGGTCCGCATGGTCTGCTTTATCCTTCACGAAGCTAAGGCCCGGGGTGAACCCGGCTTGCTGCAGGGCATCTCTGGCTTCAACCAATAGAGAGAATTGAGAAGGGGCCAGCCGAGGGGAGGAGACCAGTAATAACCCTTCTTCGGCGGTCGTCTCCTCGAGTTCACCGGCGAAGAGTGGAATGAAGAAATCATGAGGGCTCGAGCCGGCCTCTTCATCCGTCATAAAAAAGAGGGTTTTTGCGCGGGGGAGTCCGATGGACGCCAGCATCCGGAGGGCGGCGATGACGGCTACCGTTCGGGCTTTAATCCGGGTGGTGTCCGAGGGAAGCAGTGGACAAAAAAGACGTAAGGCCTCTCTTTCCCCATAACCGGTCAAGATC
>JAAYXC010000062.1 GCA_012516115.1 Bacillota bacterium
GGGTGGGCAGGTCCGGGGGCGCCGCTGGCGTGACCTCTTCCCCCGTGGCGGCCTTGATGGCCCTAAGCATGGCCAAAGCCGACGGAAAACGGAGCGCAGGGTCCTTGGCCAGGGCCCGCGCCACCAGATTCTCCACCGTGGCGGGGATTCCGGGCCGGAATTCGCGCAGCGGGGCCGGATCTTCCTGGATATGTTTTAAGGCGATGGCAATGGGGCTCTCCCCTTTAAAGGGCACGCTTCCGGTGAGCATCTCATAAAGCACGCATCCGAGGGAATAAAGATCCGAGGCCACCCCGACCGGCGCCCCTTTGGCCTGTTCCGGCGAGAAGTACTGGACCGAACCCAGGACGGCCCCGTCCTGGGTAAGGGTGCTGGCACTTACCGCCCGCGCGATGCCGAAATCGGTCACCTTCACCAGGCCTTCGGGCGTGATGATGATGTTATGCGGCTTTATGTCCCGATGGATGATGTTGTGTTGATGGGCATGATGAAGGGCCTCGCAGATCTGGCGGGCGATGTTCAAGGCCCGCGCCACCGTAAAAGGCGCTTCCCGTTTAATGATCTCCTTCAGGTTCTCCCCGGGTACGTACTCCATGACGATATAATTCAGGCCTTTATCCTGGCCCACATCGTAGACGGTGACGATATTGGGATGGGAAAGGCGGGCCGCCGCCTGGGCCTCCCGGCGGAACCTCTCCACGAACTCCGCATCGGCGGCGAACTGCGGGCGAAGGATCTTGACCGCCACCGGTCGGGCGAGGACGGAACACTCGGCTTTATAGACGAGGGCCATCCCTCCCTCGCCGATCAACTCCTCCAGACGATAACGATTACCGAGGACCGTCCCGATCAAGCTCCTTCACCCCCCACTGCTTTTAAGACGGCGGCGACTATCGGGGCCGCCACCTCTCCTCCACCGCCACCGTGTTCTACCACCACGGCCAGGGCCAAACGCCTCTGGCCCACCCGGGCGAAACCCACAAACCAGGCATGGGGGGCTCCGCCCGGCGCCTGGGCCGTACCGGTCTTCCCCCCCACGATCCAGCCCGGTACCGCCGCCCGGTATCCGGTTCCGTGGGCCACCGCTTCCTCCAGATCCCGTCGGAGAAGTTCGGCGATGGCGGGGGATAAAACCCGTCGCCAAGGCCGGACGGGGAAACGCCGCTCTCCACCGTCGACGAAACGAACCGCCCGCACCAAACGCGGCTGCATGATAAGACCGTCGTTTACCACGGCGGCGGCCACCAGGGCCATCTGGAGGGGCGTTACGAGCAGACGGCCCTGACCGATGGCCATCGCCGCCGTCTCGGCGCTATCCACCGGTGACGGGACCCGGCCGGCTTCCGTGGGCAAAGTAAAGGGCGGTGCCTCAGCAAGACCAAAAGCCCGCGCCCATCGAAGGATCTTCCCGGCGCCAAGCCTTACCCCCAACCGGGTAAAATAGACGTTGCACGAAACGGCCAGAGCTCGATGGAGGGTAAGGAGGCCGTGACCGCCGGACCGGGCGTCCTTAAACCATCGACCACCGACCAACGTCTCTCCGCGACAGAATTCTTCCCGTTTCTCGAGCCCTTCGGCCAACGCAGCCGCGGCCACCACGATCTTAAAGGTCGAACCCGGCGGATAGAGCCCGGCCACGACCCGGGGTAAAAAAGGCGCGTCCGTCCGCCGACGATCGGCTCTCCAGGTTTCCGGGGTCGGCGGATTTCGAAACTCCGGCCGGGAGATCAAAGCCAGGACATCACCGCTTGCCGCATCCAGGATCACCATCGCCCCACGACGGGGACCGAAGACCCGGGCGGCCGCCCGCTGCAGGCGGAGATCGATGGTCGTGATCACATCGCCGCCCCGCCCTTCCCCACCGTGCCAGGCGGCTCCCCAATTGGCCAGGACCGCCCGGGGATCGCGGCCGGTAAGGATTTCGTTACAAGCAGCCTCCAGGCCGCTTGTCCCCAATCGTTCCGTGGCATAGCCCACCGTGTGGCAAAGGGAAGGAACCGGGTAACGGCGTTCCGGCAAGGGGCCGGCGGTTATGACTTCTCCGCTACGGGCGAGAATTCCTCCTCTGACCACGGACGGGTCGGGGGCCTGAAGGCGGGGATTATACGGATGGTTTGCCAGCCGTCCACGGAAAACGAACTGGATAACCCCCAGGTCCAGGGCCACCACCAAATAAGCGAGACAGAGCAAAAACAGAAGACGCCTGGCCTCCCCGGGCAAGTCATCCCACCTCCTCGGCCGGGGCTCCCAAACCGTAAAGGATCCCCACTCCAAAGAGGGTCGAGACCAGCGAACTCCCTCCGTAACTCATGAGGGGAAGGGTAATGCCGGTCAGGGGAAAGGCCCCTGCGCTCCCGCCGATGATGAGCAGGGCTTGCACACCCAGAACAAAGGCTAGGCCGGCGCCGAAGAGGTAACCCACCCGATCGCGGCTCCGGGCGGCTAGGGCCAGAGCACGGACGAGAAAAAGAAAATACAAGAGCAAAACGGCCAATCCGCCCGCCAGGCCCAGTTCTTCTCCGATTACAGTAAAAATGAGATCCGTGTGAACCGCCGGTGTCATCTGGGGAAGGCCCCGGCCCGGTCCCACGCCCAACAACCCACCGGCCCCGAGGGCGAAAAGACTTCGGGCGGTCTGAAACCCGGCCCCTTCGGGCGCCGCTAGGGGATCGAGCCAAACCGAGAAACGCATCCTGACGTGCGGCGCAAAGGCTGCGGTCACCAGGACACCCGTGGTCCCGAGGAGTATTCCCCCCAAAAGATGCCAAATTTGCCCGCTGGTCAGATAGAGCAGGACGAGAAAAGCGACGAAATAAAGGACGGCCGTACCCAGATCCCGTTGAAGAAGGAGGATCAAAAGCGAAAGAAGCCACATAAAAAGCAGTGGCCCCCACAACCACTTCCGTCGCCATAAAGGAGGAAGCCCCCGGGCGTGGACGCGGAAAAGCGGGGCATGCTGCCCGAGATAACCGGCTAAAAAGAAAAGGAGGAACGGACGGACGAGCTCCGAGGGCTGGAGATATATCCCCCATAAGCGCAACCAGGCCCTGGCCCCTCCCGATTCGTAACCGAAGGGAATGGTGAGGCCGAGGAAGAACAAAGAAGCGCACAGGAGGAGATAGCGGTAGCGGGAAAAGAAAAGATAATCCCGTCCCAGCCTGCTCCCCGCGGCCATGGCCGCGATCCCCCCGGTCAGCCAGACCAACTGCCGTTCCGCCAGATGCGGCAGGCCGGCCAGTTCCAGCCGGGCCAGTTGGGCCAGGCCCCAACCGAGTAAAACGGCGCATACCAAGTAGAGGATCCGGTCGAAGGGGAGGCCGAAGAGACGGAAGAGAAACGGAACCAAAGCCAGAAGGGCCACCGTCACGAGGCCCACCCCCAAAAGAAAAC
>JAAYXC010000010.1 GCA_012516115.1 Bacillota bacterium
GGCCGGATTGCTCCTCTCCACCAGCCGATTGGCCGGGCTCCGGTGTCCTTTGTGTGGCAGGTTTTCCCTTCACGCCTTTTCCCTCTTCTCCTTTCACCGTTCGCGACGTCCATTCCTTGTTCTCTGCTCCTGCGGTTTTGTCAAGATGACCGTCTCGCCGCTTAATGCCCGCCACTATCTCCTCCATATGGAATGTGCTGCCTGCGCGGGAGGACATGTATGGCGTCTGGGGCGACGTGAATTCTGGCAGCCGCGATTATATCGTTTTTACTGTCCCAAGACGGAAAAAGAAATCGGTTATCTGGGGGCGGAAGAGGCGGTCCTCGCGGCCATCGGCCCGGGGGAAGACAAAGACGAGCCCGATTTTACCGGTTATTTCACCCGCCCGGAAGTGATGTTCCAGGTTCTCGGTCATCTTAAATCCCTCGCGGAAAGGGAAAACCTGGTCTGTCAGTGCGGAAACCGTCGCATCGAGGTGAAGGTTTTCCCGGACAAACTCGAGCTTCGGTGCATATCCTGTCATAGCCTACTCCTCATCTATGCCGAGACCCAAGAAGACCTTATGGCGGTAAAAAAGATGCCCCGCATCGTCATGTCCGAACGTGGTTTTGCCAGTATCGACGCCAGCAGGAAGACCCAAAACCGTTGACCTCGCCTTTTTTCCCGTCTTCATTTTCACCCCATACCCAAGGAGTGTGAAAAAGTATATGGATCTTGCGACCCTCGAACGGAAGACCCTAGCCGAACTTCACGAGATGGCCAAAGAACTGGAGATCGAAAACTACAGTCGGCTCCGCAAACGAGAACTGATCTTTGAATTGCTGAAGGTCCTGGCGGCGAAAGAAGGATTCCTTTTCTCCCAAGGCGTCCTGGAAATCCTTCCAGAAGGCTTCGGCTTCCTCCGGGTGGACAATTACACACCCGGTCCGGACGACATCTACGTCTCTTCTTCCCAGATCAGGCGGTTCAATCTACGGACCGGCGATCTCGTCTCCGGCCAGGTCCGACCGCCGAAGGACAACGAAAAGTACTTCGCCCTCTTAAAGATCCAGGCGGTCAATTTCACCGATCCCGATTCCCTGCACGACCGGGCGGTCTTCGAGGAATTGACCCCCATCTATCCCAACGAAAGGCTCCGCATGGAGACGGAGAGCAAGGAGATCACCATGCGCCTGCTCGATATCCTGGCGCCCATCGGCAAAGGCCAGCGGGGGATGATCGTCTCGCCGCCCAAGGCCGGGAAGACCACTATTTTAAAGAAGATCGCCAATAGCATTACCACAAACCACCCAGAAGTCGATCTGATGGTACTCTTAATCGACGAGCGGCCGGAAGAGGTTACGGACATGCGGCGCTCGGTCCGGGGCGAGGTCATCAGCTCCACCTTCGACCAACCCGCGGAAAATCACGTGCGGGTGGCCGAACTCGTGCTGGAGCGGGCCAAACGGATGGTGGAGGCCGGCCGGGACGTGGTCATCCTCCTCGACAGCATCACCCGCCTGGCCCGGGCCTACAACCTGGTGGAGCCGCCCAGCGGCCGCACCCTCTCCGGCGGCGTGGATCCCGGTGCCCTCCACAAACCCAAACGGTTCTTCGGTGCCGCCCGTAACATCGAGGAAGGCGGGAGTCTGACCATCATGGCCACGGCTTTGGTCGAGACCGGCAGCCGCATGGACGAGGTCATCTTCGAGGAATTCAAGGGCACCGGGAATATGGAGATCCATCTCGACCGGAAGCTGGCGGATCGAAGGATCTTCCCGGCCATCGATATCAACCGTTCGGGTACCCGGAAGGAAGAACTCCTATTGAAGAACGATGAACTGGAGATGAACTGGGTCCTGCGAAAGGTCTTGAGCAACCTCGGCCCGGCCGAGACCATGGACCTCCTCATCGATCGCATTCTGGCCACCCGGTCGAACCAGGAGTTCAAAGACCTCATCCTGAACTCTTCCTTCACCGAGAACGTCCGCCGGCGCGCGGCCGAGCTTTCTTCGTATTAAGGCCTCGAGCTTCGGAGGAATAAAAATCCCTCCCGGCGGAAAGACTTAAGGCCGGGGAGGGATTCTTTGTCATCATCGATTTTGACCGCCCTCCGGCGGTCTCTGGCCGTGCTTTTGCTGGCCCTTCTGATGGTAGGTTTTGGACTTGGTCCCGAAAAGGCCCATCACGAACCCAAATCCATGCCGGTATCTTCCCCTTCTCTTTTTCCGGCCCCGTCTACGCCCGCATCTTCCCCGACGCCGACGCCAAAGACTGGCCAAGCCGCTCGCGGGCAAGCGCGTTTTCACACGGTCAGACGCGGCGAAACGATGTGGGGCATCGCTCGTCGGTATGGGATCAAGCTGGCCAGTCTGATGGCGGCGAATCCCACCGTGATCCCGGAACGCATGCCCGTGGGCACGCGCCTTCGCCTGCCTGCCGACGGGCATGCCTTGACGGACCGGCACGGGTGGAAGAGTCTTGTCCAGGGCTGGCAATGGCCCCTGACCGGCCGCATCACCTCGCGCTACGGTCGACGCTGGGGTCGGATGCACCGCGGGCTGGACATCGCCGCGCCGGCCGGAACACCGGTGCGCGCTGCGGCCGCGGGCCGCGTACGCTTCGCCGGGTGGCAGTCCGGCTACGGCCTGGTGGTGATCCTCGAGCATCCGGATGGCCGCCGGACGGTTTACGGCCATAATTCGTGTCTTCTTGTAAAGGTCGGTCAGTGGGTACCGGCCGGCGCGATCCTGGCCAAAGTGGGCGCCACCGGTAACGCCACCGGGCCCCACCTCCACTTCGAGGTCCGCGTGCCCGGCGGGTATATCGACCCTTTACGGGTGTTGCCCTAGCAAAACCGCCAGGTTCCGGCCGAGGATTTCCTCGTAGCCTGGTAGTCCCATGGCGGCCAGTTTTTGCTTTACCGCCGCCCAGAGGGAATCTCCCTCCACCTGCCCGGGGCCACGGAGGAGACGTTGGGTCTCTTCCGGCGAAAAACCTTCCTCGAGTTCGTTAAAGACCAGCAACCCTCTGTTCTCCGGGCAGGCTTCCTGGCAGGCCAGACAGCCGACGAGGCAACGGTGGGCGGTTTTCGGCACCCATTCCGGCCAGGGGCCGGGCTCTTCGTTGATAAAAGTAAGGCAACGCTCGGCGTGGAGAAGGAGGCGATCGGAGCCGATGGCCCCGGTGGGACAGGCGCGACGGCAGGCCTGGCAGGTCCGGCAGGCCGGAAGAAGGTGGGCGGGTCTACTTTCACTGGCCGAAAACTCCATGCCTTCCACGAGGAAGCCAACGAGTTGGTGGTAGCTCCCCATCCCCGGCACGTAGGCCAGATTGTTCCGGCCGTAAGCCGCGAGGCCCAACCGCACGGCGAGGGCCTTAAAGGGCGCGTCGAGCACCGCCAGGCGGATCCCTTCCCCGAGCAGGGCGACAAGCTCCGCGCGGATCTCCTCGCAGAGCCGGCGGTAAAAAAGATAGGTGGGGGGGAGGACGGCTTCAAGCGTTCCGTTGCCAAGCCGGAAGGAGATCCGATGGGCCGGTCGCGGCACGGCCAGGAGAATGATCATCGTCCCGGGGCCTTGGAAGGACTCATCCTCGGCATCGTAGCGGAACCCGGAGAGATGGGTACGGAAAAAGTTTTCCTCGAGTTCGTGTGCGGCCGCCCGACCCTGGATCTCGGCCCGCACCTCCGAAAGGACCCCGGGATCGCCTACAGCCATCCGATAACCGCGTCGAGCGAGCCACTCTTGAAGGCGGGGGTTCATTTCAGTTCCCTCCTAACTCTACAGAGTTCTCGAACCAACGCCAATGTTTCTCCACATCCGCACGCCCATCGGTCTCCCTCATATGGCTGCTGGATCTCTTTCTTTAACCCGTATATAATCTAAATGATGGTTATACTATACTACCATCGTTCTAACCTGTCAATAGCCTAGCGATGGTTATAATAAGGAAGGTGGCGCCATGGGCGAAGATACCCATGCCGGGAACCTCAGTCTCCTCGGTGGATGTCTCTGCCTGGACTTCGCCAATACGGTGGACTGGCGCACCAGCGCTCATCCCCGGGAATTCCTGAATGATTACGCAGATCTCCTGGTTTGGAGCGCCCATGCGGGGATCCTTTCCCATGAAGAGGCCTGGCGGCTCCGGTCCGAAGCCGCAAACCGGCCGGAGGAGGCCGCGGCGATCCATGCCCGGGCCATCGCCTTGCGCGAGGCGATCTACCGGATCTTTTCCCGCCTCGCCGCCGGAGCGCCGCCCGAAGAAGACGACCTGGCCCTCCTCAACCGAGAGTTGAGTGCGGCCCTGGCCAAGCTGCGGGTGGTCCGGAACAACGGAGAGTTCGCCTGGAAGTGGGATGGCGAAGGGGAAGCCCTCGATCGCATGCTCTGGCCCGTGGTTCGCTCCGCGGCCGATCTCCTAATCTCAGGGGACCGGGAAAAGGTGCGGGAGTGCGCGGCCGAGGGATGCGGCTGGCTCTTTGTGGATACAAGTCGGAACAGGCGGCGCAAATGGTGCGCCATGACGGGCTGCGGAAACAGAGCCAAGGCCCGACGATACTACCAGCGGAAGCGCGGCCGTTCTTGAAGACCGGTGGAAGATCGTTCGATGGCGAAAAGGATTCAGCCGACGGACGGCGAATCTGCCAGAAGAATCGATTCCGTCGGAGGTGGCGGCCTTGGTTATCATCTGGCTTCTCCTAATCCTCCTCCTGGGGCTCTTCCTTCTGGCCTTCACCGCCATCCTGCGGATGAGGATGCCGCTCGAACCCAACCTCTCCCCGGGCGATCTCTCCGAAGCAAGGGATCCCGAATACTTCGTCCACCAGGAGGAGATCTTCCGCGAACATGGTTACCGTCCGGTCGGCGATTTCTTCTGGCACGAGGGATTGACCAGCGTGGCCATGCGGGTCTTCCTCGCCGAAGACGGCCGTGGCTACGGGTGGGTCCTCGAGCAGGCCCTGGCCGGCGACGACCATCCGCGCTATGGGGTCTCGGTCATGAGCCTCTTTCCCGACGGCACGGTCCTCGATACCACCTCCGCCACCCAGGGTACCCTCATCGATCCACCCTGGTTCCGGCGGGAGAAAGTGGCCGGTGATACCCGCTCCCTTCTCCGGCGCCACCGCGAACGGCAAGAAGAGATGCACCTCCGGGGCAAAGAACCGCTTGCGATCGAAGAAAAGGAGCTTCTGGCGACGATCCGCCGCCAGGAACGCCGCCTCGGCGAGTATCAGGTGGAGAAAGGCCGCATGAAGATCGTCGACGGTAAATTGGCCTATACTTCCCGGGGGGCCTTTCACCTTCTATGGAAGGTTTTAGGCCGCCTTCTCCCCGGGGCCGCCCGAAACCGTTAGGCCGACGGACCACCGAAACGGACGAAAACGATCGGACAGATTCGAAGCTTGAGAGA
>JAAYXC010000011.1 GCA_012516115.1 Bacillota bacterium
CGTGGTCGGCGCCACCAGCGTGGGCAAGTCCACCCTTCTCCGTCGCCTTCTCCCCGCCGGGCAGGGCCCCACCGTGGCCCGCTTTCCCGGGACCACCCAGGCCCCCCTCGGGTGGGAACTGGCCGAACACGGACTTATCCTTTACGATACACCGGGGCTTTCACCCGGCGACCGGCTGACCGACCTCCTCTGCCCCGCCTGCGCGGCGCTACTTGTCCCCGCACGGCGACTGGCCGGCAAGCTCTTCCCTCTGGCGCCGGGTGGGGCCGTGCTCTTCGGTGGCTTCGCCTCCTTTGTCCTGGAAGAAGGGCCGGAGTGCGTGGTCCTCCTTTACGCCGGCGAGGAAGTCCGCCTCCACCGGACGAAGACGGCCAAGGCCGAACGGCTCCTGGCCGAGGGCCCTCCATGGCTCACCCCGCGGCGATGCGGCACCTGTAGCCGCCTTCCCTTTGCCCATCCGGTGCTCGTCGAACTGAAGTCCGGCGAAGACCTGGCCGTGGCCGGCCTGGGCTGGATCTCCCTGCGCGGTGGACCGGCGGCCATCCGCGCCACCGTCCCCGTAGGTGTAATATGGGCGAAACGGCCCGCCCTTTTCGGGCCACGGAACCGCGGGGAAGTCTTATGAACCACGAAGGGCACGAAGTTGAGGAAGTGGCCCCATATTTTCATTTTTAATCGCGACCAGATATATCCGATTAAATATCAGCCCTACCAGCTCATTAGAGTAGCCTGACCATAAAGGTCTTCCTTTTCTCGTCAGGTGACCCGTTCCGCTCCTCCCCGATCTCGAGAAGGCCAATAAGTATTTCCGCAGCTCACCGCCCAGTTCCGCGTAACGCCGCGCTAACGCCTCGGCCAGAGTCAGCGAACCGCCCTCGACAAAGCCCAGGTCCCCCCGGTGCATACCGGCCAGGAAGGCCAGGAAGACCGCGACGGGTGCATCCTGCAGATCGTATTGAACGCAGGGGAAGGCCCGGCGGAACGGGTCCCGGAAACGACGGCCGAAATCCCGCAGGCTCACCTTCATCCATTTTCATCACGGTCGGGAGACGCGGCCCATCTTCAGCATGTCCCCGGGCCCCGCCATGGGCATACCCATGAGGTCGCAACCGGTAAAAAGTCGGGCGGCGCGGATGTACGCATCGATTACCCCGGCATCGGCAGGGGAGAGTTCCTTGAGATGGCGCTCCAGCCGATCGATATCCGTATAAAACGTCAATCTCCGGCCGTGGGCGTCCTCTATTCGGGTGAATTCCTGGTGACCGATGATCTTCCAGCCGGGGGCCGCGCCGAGTTCCTCCCAGACCCGGTAGAGTCTTGAAGAAGGAGAAGAACCGGCCAGGTTATGCAGGCAACCGTCGAAGACGAAGCCCTTGCGCGTCCAGGACCGGGGAGGTTGTGCCTCTCGAAGATGTGCGTGCGGTAACCGTTCATCCGCGCGTAGCAGCCGGTCGCCAGGCCGGCAATCCCGGCCCCGATGATGACGATCTCGTTTATCTCTTGTTTTTGGGGCATGTGCCAATCCTCTTGAATTCCGTTTCCATGATTGTACCACAGTTGCCAGAGAGACGATGGTTAAATTTAAAGATTTCCATAGAAAACAACGTAGGTTCTTTTTAGACGTTTAATGGAATTCTGGCAGGAAAATAACGGCCAGAGAAGAATCTTCCTTGGAAACATTTTATTTGAACGAGGTGAAAAAATTGGCCGGATCGTTATGGCGCCTGGCCGGCATCCTCTTGGTCCTCTTTTTTTTCATCCTTCCCCGGAGCGTCCGGGCGGAGGGAAGTTTTTCCCTTACGACCGGTTATCACCCCCAGGGAGAATGGACTTCCCGCTTACGGGGGGAAATCTCCCTCAAGGTCGGTGAAATGGGGAGGCTGGCGTTGACGGCGAGCATACCGCAGAAGATAAAAAGCGGTGAGGAAGCTTACGCCGATCTCGCCCTTTCTTTTCCCGGCGATCCCTGGCACTGGACCGGCCGCTTCCGTCTCCTGACCACCCCCGCCGGGACGGAAGGTTTTTTCCAATTACGGGGGACCTATTACCACCGGGAGGGAGGATTCTTGGTGACCATGGGGGAGCTCGATCTCAACGACCCGAGCCGGGAGAGGGGGATCTACCTC
>JAAYXC010000063.1 GCA_012516115.1 Bacillota bacterium
ACAGGATCCAGCTCTATTATAGCCCCTGGTAACCACGGAAGTCAAGACCTATATTTACCATCGTCCGAGTCAAACCATCACAGGACGAAAGAGGTCCAAAAGGGGCTTTTATTTCAAAACGTGCGCGGATCGGGATGGCCTGATACGCCGAATCCATTAGCAGCCGAAGGACAAACCAGAGAGGCGTCCGACTGTCGCGATAGAAACCAAAAAAGCGAAAGGCACCGCGCCGAATCATCAGCGGTGCCTTTACCATGTTCATTAAGATTCAGGTGGTGGCCCCGGCGCGAGTCGAACGCGCGGCCAACGGTTTAGGAAACCGCTGCTCTATCCTCTGAGCTACGGGGCCCCTTTCACCGAAACCTATTATACCATAACCGGTTCCGGTCTGTCACGTCCTCCGAGCGCCCGGAGACCACCCCGGCCGAAGATCTCTTCCTCCACCGCGGCGCAGAGGGCATGATAAACCGGGAGATGGAGCTCCTGGACGAGATGGGCCTCTCCGGCGGGGACCTTTACCGCCACCTCCACCACCTCGGCCAGGAGGCCACCGTCGCGGCCGGTCAACGCGATGGTCCGCAACCCCAGCGCCCGCGCCACGCGGGCCGCGGCGATGACGTTCGCGGCCTTTCCCGAGGTACTGAGACCGAGAAAGACATCTCCCGGCCGGCCATAGCCCACCACCTGCTGGGCGAAAAGGAGGCCCGGATCCTGGTCGTTTCCCACCGCCGTGGCCAGGGGCGAAGCTCCCGAGAGGGCGATGGCCGGCAAAGCCGCTTGCAGCCGCTCGGCCAGGAGGGGATCACCCGCCATGCGGAGGCGGTCGCGTACCTCCGGCGGCAACGGCCGGGGATGACGAAAACCCTTCATGAGTTCGCCCACGATGTGCTCGGCGTCGGCGGCACTCCCCCCGTTCCCGCAGACCAGGAGCTTCCTCCCGGTCCGGAAGGCCCCGAGTAAAATCGCCCGGGCCCGCTCCAGCGCCGGGAGACAGGGGGTCAAAACGGGTATGCGCCCGATGAGCCCCCGGAGGACTTCTTCCCCTGCCGGACGGACGAGAAGAGAAGCCGGCGCTTCGGCCATGAAGCCCCCTCCGTTATGACCGTGTCCCTAGGGCATCATATGGCCGCCACCCACCGGTGGTGCGCCGAAAACACGCCGCTCGTCGCTCGTAAAACCCCGCGGAGTCTAATCTCGTTATATCTCACAAAGCTCGCCAAGAGTTCAAAGACTGCGCCCGGCCACCTCGGCCACCGGAGCGAGTTCCTCCATGAGCCGGGTGAACTGCGATGGATCGAGCGATTGTTCACCGTCGGAAAGAGCCTCGGCCGGATTGGGGTGGACCTCGATCAAGAGCCCATCCGCCCCCGCCATCACCGCCGCCTTGGCCATGGCCGGGACGAGGGCCCGCCTACCCGTGCCGTGGCTCGGGTCCACCACCACCGGCAGGTGACTCAAGGTCTTGACCAAGGCCACGGCCGAAAGGTCCAGCGTGTTCCTGGTGGCCGTTTCGAAGGTCCTGATCCCGCGTTCGCAGAGGATGACTTGGTCGTTTCCTTCGGAGAGGATATACTCCGCCGCCATCAGCCACTCTTCGACGGTGGCGGCCAGGCCTCGTTTCAGGAGCACGGGCCGGCGCAACCGGCCCACGGCGCGTAACAGCCCGAAGTTCTGCATGTTCCGGGCACCGATCTGGATGATGTCGGCCACCTCGGCCACCCGATCCAGGTCGGGCAGGTTTAGGACCTCGGTCACGACGGGGAGGCCCGTGACGGCCCGTGCCTCGGATAAAAACCGCAGGCCCTCCTCCTGGAGCCCCTGGAAAC
This sequence comes from Bacillota bacterium, assembly GCA_012516115.1. Taxonomy (GTDB): domain Bacteria; phylum Bacillota; class UBA4882; order JAAYXC01; family JAAYXC01; genus JAAYXC01. Next base: position 1,827 of record JAAYXC010000063.1, read on the forward strand.
TATAGGGCGAAGTACGGGGTTTATAGGCCCCGCCCCGCAGGATGTCTCCCCCGGCGGCGGCCACGACCTGCGCGGCCTCGAGCAACTGTTCCCGGCTCTCCACGGCGCAGGGCCCGGCCATGATCAGAAGCTGGCGTCCCCCGATCTCCAAACCGGGACGGATGAGGATCCTGGTCCCCTCCGGTTTGGCCTCCCGGCTGGCCAACTTATAGGGATGGAGGATGGGGATGACCTGTTCCACGCCGGGGAGCGAAGCCAGGCTCTGGACATCGATCGTCCGTCGGTCCCCGATGGCGCCGATAACGATCCTTTCCACCCCCACGATGGGGTGGAGCTTAAACCCGAGTTCCGTCAGACGCCGCTCGATCCGCACGTAGTCCTCCTTGGAAATGTCCTTCCGCGTGACGATGATCAACTTCTTGCCCTCCTTCGCTTTTACCGGCCGCGGGCGGGCCCGATAAACGAAAAACCCACGTTCGCCCCAAGGGACGAAACGTGGGTTCCGCGGTACCACCCTTATTGGCCTGCTCGGCCCTCTCTGCAGGCACGGAGGGAAACCCCTCGATGCCCTCTCCTCGCTAACGGGCGAGACCCGGCCCGGCCTACTGGCGGCCACCCGCGGTTCAGCCGGCGGCTCGGAAGGGAACTTCGCCCCGCCCCTCCCGGGACGGCTCGCAGCACGGATCTTCTCCGGACCGTCCTCTCTGCGCGTTCGCGACGGGGTTACTTTCCTTCGTCATCGCCTTTGCAGGATGCTTTTGCCGTCATCCTAACAGAGCGGGATGGGTGTTGTCAAGATGCCGGGGGTCGGGACCGCTCTTGGGGCCCTCACTTTAAATATTGACTTTGTCTTATAAAAAATAATAAAACTATTGAAATAATAACACTATTGAAGGGAATTTGAAGAGCAAGTACGAAACAGGGGATAAAACCTGGAATACCAGGACATGGAAGGGCGTTCATGACCGACTCCAGGCAAAAAATCCGTTCCATTTTCTTTTCGTTGAATTCCCTGTTACCAGAAACGAACGGTTAATCCCCGGTTTGGGGTTAATCTAGCCGGTGGTGGTTTTATTGGTACAAATGGAAGAGATCCAAGCCGGAAGGAGACTTCCGGACGGCCGAACGTGAACCGGCCGTGACCGACTTCCCTAATTTCGACGCCGTCTGCGCACACCAATGTGTCGAAAAATACCTTAAGCAAGGTTGGTAGACGCGGGGAAATCCTTTCCCAAAACGCACGATCTACCGACCTTACTTCGCCTAGTGCTCCCTCTCGAACCATCTTGGGCTTCTTTTGAGGATGATTTGACCCTTTTGACCAGTATGGGGGTTGAGGTGCGATACCCCGGAATAGCCGCGGATGCCGAGGATGCGGCCGAAGCGGTGATGTTGGCCAGGCGCTTTGGGGACGCGGCGCGCCGAACCCTAGAATTAGCCTAAGCCTACCGCCCCACGATCGTCCCACCGCCCAAGACCTCATCCCCTCGATAGAAGACCACCGCCTGGCCGGGGGTAATGGCCCGCTGGGGTTCCTCGAAGCTGACGAAGGCCCGGTCTTCCCCCTGCGGTTCCACCACGGCCGCGGCGGGCGCGGCGGTATAGCGGATCTTGGCCTCAACGGCAAGAGAAGGAGGGAGCGGCGGGCCGAGTCCGATCCAGTTTACTTCTTCGGCGAAGAGAGTGGAAGAATAGAGTTCCTCCTCGGTTCCCACCACCAGTTCGTTCGTCTCCGGCCGCAGTTCCAGGACGTAAAGCGGCCGGGGGGCGACAAGCCCCAGACCCCGGCGCTGACCGACGGTGTAACCGGACGAGACCCCTATGCCGGCCCAGGACCCGGCCCGCCCGGTCGACGATGGGCCCGGGGGCGGGTTCCCGCCCGGCCCGGGCCGCCACGAACTCCGCGTAATGGCCCTCGTGGATAAAGCAGATCTCCTGGCTCTCCGGCTTCTCCGCCACCGGCAGGCCGTAGCGGCGGGCCAGGTCCCGTACCTCTTCTTTGCGGAACTCGCCCACGGGGAAGAGGCTCGCCGCTAATTGCTCTTGGCGCAACCCGTAGAGCACATAACTCTGGTCCTTCCGCGCGTCCCGGCCCCGGCGCAGGAGGAAGCGACCCCGGGCGGGGTCGAACTCCACCCGGGCGTAGTGGCCGGTGGCCACCTTAGCGGCCCCGATGGCGCGGGCTTTGGCCAGGAGGGCGCCGAACTTGATCCTGGTGTTGCAGACCAGGCAGGGATTGGGCGTCCGGCCGCGGAGGTAAGCGGCGACGAAAGGATCGATTACTTCCCTGGCGAAAGCCTCCCGGAGGTTCAAGACGTAATAGGGGATGCCGAGCTTGGTCGCCACCCTACGGGCGTCCTCCACCGCCCGCAGGGAACAACAACCACCATCGACCTCTTCCGCCCCGGCCGGCCAGATCTGCATGGTGGCGCCGATGACCTCATACCCCCGCTCGAGCAGAAGGGCGGCGGCGACCGAACTGTCTACCCCGCCGCTCATGGCCACGAGGACCCGTTCGGCCATTAAGCGGACTCTCCGCGCCGCCGGCGGTAGTCCTCGATGGCCTTGTGGACCGCGTCCGCCGCCAGGTTACTGCAATGCATCTTGTTGGGCGGCAGACCTCCCAGGGCGGCGGCCACCGCCTCTCTCGTCACGGTCATGGCCTCCTCCAGGGTCTTGCCCTTCACCATCTCCGTCACCATACTGCTCGTGGCGATGGCCGCCCCGCAACCGAAGGTCTTGAACTTGATGTCCTCGATCCGCCCGTCCTTGACGCGAAGATAGATCTTCATGATATCCCCGCAGACCGGATTGCCTACCTCGCCCACGCCGTCCGGAGACTCGATCTCACCTACGTTACGGGGGTTCTGGAAGTGATCCATCACTTTGTCCGTATACATTCGGCACACTCCTTCCGCCGGTGGGCTTCGTAGAGCGGCGACATGGCCCGCAACCGCTCGACGATCCCGGGCAGGACCTCAAGAACCCTATCTACATCCTCCACGGTATTCTCCCGACCGAGGCTCAAGCGGAGGGAACCGTGGGCCACCTCGTGCGGAAGACCCATGCTCAAGAGGACGTGGGACGGTTCCAGCGAGCCGCTGGTGCAGGCCGAACCGCTGCTGGCGGCGATTCCGGCCAAGTCCAGGTTTAAGAGCATCGCTTCGCCCTCCACGAACTCCACGCTGATATTAACGTTCCCCGGGAGTCTCTTCGTGCGATGGCCGTTCAACCGCACGTGGGGGATGGTGGAGAGCACCCCCTCGATCAGCCGGTCGCGGAGTTCGGTCAGGCGGGCCGTCCGCTCGGGGAGATCGGCTATGGCATAGCGCAGCGCCGCCGCGAGCCCCACGATCCCCGCTGTGTTCTCGGTCCCGGCGCGCCTCTTCCTTTCCTGACCGCCGCCGTGGATCAGGGGGACGAGCCTTATCCCTCGTCGGATATAAAGGGCACCGACGCCTTTGGGACCGTAGAATTTATGGGCCGAAAGGGAGAGGAGATCCACTCCCAGCTCCCGCACGTCCACCGGAATCGCCCCCACGGTCTGGACGGCATCGGTATGGAAGAGGATCCCCCGCTCATGGGCCACCGCGGCCAGTTCCGCGATGGGCTCGATGGTCCCCACCTCATTATTGGCGTGCATGATGGAGACGAGGATCGTCTCATCCGTGATGGCGGCCCGGAGATCCGCGGGGTTCACCAGTCCGTCGGCGTCCACCGGGAGGTAAGTGGCCCGGAAACCATCCTTCTCCAACTGGCGGACGGCATCGTAGAC
>JAAYXC010000064.1 GCA_012516115.1 Bacillota bacterium
GGTGAAACCAAATAGGTCAACGGTTTAGTATAAGAGAATTTTATATAAATAGCCGCCAAACTAGCGGTCTCTTACTAGATATAAAAGAAGGCCAACGTTTAGCGCTAACCTTCTTAACGTAGAACTCGATTAACCGGAGGGAGGGACTACCTTGTTGGGCGCCTGAAGGAGATGGAAGAGCAATAGGCAGCAAAGCTTAATTTTGACCTCATGAAAAAACCATCGATGTCGATTGAGGTCAAAACAAACCCTCAAGGCTCTGGCCTTTGCTTCGCGCCATCAGCGGGCGGACCGCCTCATTCGATCAACAGAAACGCATACCTGTTCATGGTCTCGTGATAATCTCTGAGGACCTCCAGCGGATACCCGATACTCCGCACCGTAGCGTAAACATCGATCCCCAGGGCGTCGGCCCCCGGCCTGGCCAGCTCGGGGTGGCGGCATTTTGCCCGTTCTCCGGGGCAATCCGCGCATAACCGGCAGCAATCGAAAGTGATGAGAAAGGTCTTGTAGTACCCGGCCAGGAAGACCGCCCGCTCGAGCCGGCAGAGTTGCAGATGCATCTCCCTCGACCAAGCCCATCGCTCTTCGGGTTCGGCCGCGGTCTTCGCGAAGTGAAAGACCGCCGCCGTATCGTATTCGGAGACCAGCCGCCGGCACTCGTCGATGCCCGGCAGATTAGGGGGGCAGGTTCCCTTCTTGTCAAAGCAGGAACAACCGAATTGGCAGCGGAAACGAACCCACTGGGCGATCTTGATCGAGGCGGGATCTATCCACTTGAAATCGGTGAAGCCGTGCCGGAGGAAGAGTTCTTCCAAGGCCTGCTTGTCGGGCATTATCCTGTGCTCCTTTCGGAATCCGGCGTCTCTCCCGGATACCTTATCGGTTCCATCACCCTCGGTCCCCGAACAACTCGGTATGGAGCTTCCCCCCGGTCGCCCAGTTCTCCTTGGGCAACTCCTCGAATTGGATGGTGACGGCCTGCGGCGGTACTTTCCCCCCCCGGACCATGACCTCCGTCAGCGCCTCGGCCACTGCGGCCTTCTCTTCCCTTGTCCTTCCGGCCCAAAGGCTTACCCGGAGAATCGGCATCTCCTCACCCCCTTTCCCCGGTTCTTCTTATCTTCAGGTCGAATTAATAGTTTTTTTTGTAACACTTTCCCCTTTCCCCTTTTGCCTTTATCCTAACTAACTTTTGCCTTTTAAATCATCACCGGGTGGGGGAATAGGAGTCGGCCCTTCCCTCGCCGGGGCCGGTTTTTGTAAAAGCGCCATCAAATTCTCCATACTCAACAGCGCCGAATCGAACCCTTCCGGCAGGAACGGCACTACGTCGGCGCGCGCCCGCTCCCAGTCTACTCCCTGCAGGCGCGCGGCCACCAAACTCCGCCAGTTTTCCTCCGTCGGCGCTTCACCCGGCCAGCCCGTCTGGGCAAGCGCGTTACGGAGCATAACAAGATTCGGCTCCGGCCATGAGCGGTCGCTCAAGTACCATAGAAGATCGTAGAGATCGCGGCCTTTTACATAGGGACGCTGCAGGATGGCATGGATCTTGCCGGCCAGAAGCGAGGCCCGGTCATGGTGTTGCAGCCGCAGGAGAACGTGGCGCCGGATGAGGCTCGTGGCCAGCCCCGCCCCCGCCGGGGGGTTGGTGTCCACCTCGCTCTTGATGGAAAGTGTCTGCCCGCGATGAGGGGAAAAACCCAATTCAAAAAGCAGGCCGGGGAAGCGAATAAAAGCGCTATGGACCGTCTTCTGGTCGTTGACCTTGACCTCTACCCGGTAACCCTGGCGAGTAAGGTCGTTCTTGATGCTTTTAAGATAGGCCCGGAAATCGTAGAGGGCGGGTTCGCGCTCCAAGGCAAAATCCAGATCCTCGGAAAAGCGTTCGCTGCCGAAGAGAAACCTCAACGCCGTGCCGCCGTGAAAGGCCAGGGGTACCATGGCCCCGGCGCGCTGCAAGGCGGCCAGAATCCTCGCCTGCAGGTATTCCCGCGCGATGTTCACTCCGTTCTCCCGCCCCATCCCTTCTCCCACCAGCGAACGTAAATGCTCTTTCATAGCTCGGTAAAGCCCTCGCTCTCCTCGGCCCGTAATCGCAATACGTATTCGACCGCCCGCCGCAGCTTGGGGCTCGTCACATGGCGGGCGAGTTCCTCCGGGCGCAGGATCGCCAGGTTTTCCAGGCGTAGCTCACGGAGGTACGCGGGAGCGTCGCCCCCGGGAGTCAGATAGATCAGGTCCAAGAGCGCCTTCTCCGGCGTAGCCAGGTATGCTTCTTGTCCGTTACCCACCGCCGTGAGAATGTATCCCCTCAGCAAAGAAGGCTTGAGATGGCGGTATTCGTATCTCCCGAGCGGCGTATGAAAGGTGACCGGCCTGCCCGGGGTAACGCTGGTCACCGCGTGAACACCTTCGGGGATCAGGCCGTAGTAGGCGAGGGCCGATTGCAGGCTGACGTAGGAGCCGCCCACCAACCGGTTGGCGACGAGGAAGGGGTGCGGGGGATTTTTTTGAAACGGTGGCGCCAGGGCGTAGAGGCCGCGGCGCAGCTGGAGAAGACGCCCCGACCTGACCCACCGCGACAACTGCCGCCGCACGTCGGACGGGTCCACATCCCCCGCCAGCAGGAGCCCTGTTTCGAAGACCGGTTCGTCCCCCACGGCCGCGAGTAGTTCTTCGAATTTCATGCAGTTATTATACCACAAATGGCAAGTTAATGCCATAAATTATTAAAAAATTTGACCGGATAAAATCACCTTTTTCCTTTTTCGCCCGAAGCCGCTTCTTCCCCCGCCCCCTACATGGTTCCTTCCACTCCCAACCTCCGGAACTGGCTCGTATAAAGTTGGTAGTAGAAACCCCGCCGGGCCAGGAGGGTGTCGTGGGTGCCGCGCTCGACGATCTCTCCGTTCCGGATGACCAGCACCTGGTCCGCGTGGCGGATGGTGGAGAGACGGTGAGCGATGACGAAGCTCGTCCGCCCCCGCATCAGGCGCAGGAGCGCTTCCTGGAGGAGCCCTTCCGTCCGGGTGTCTACATTGCTGGTGGCTTCATCCAGGATCAGGATCTCAGGATCGGCCAGGATCGCGCGGGCGATGGCCAGAAGCTGCCGCTGGCCCTGGCTTAAATTGGCGCCCCGTTCGCTCAGGACGGTTTGGTATCCCTGGGGCAGCCGACGGATGAACCCGTCCGCGTTGGCCAGTCTGGCCGCCTCGATCACTTCTTCATCCGTGGCCGTCAACCTGCCGTAACGGAGGTTCTCCATGACCGTATCGGCAAAAAGGAAGTTATCCTGGAGGACGAGGCCGATCCGCCGTCGGAGATCTTCCTTGGGGATCTCTCGGATATCGATCCCGTCGATGAGGATCGCCCCCTCATCCACGTCGTAAAACCGCATGAGCAGGTTGGCGATGGTCGTCTTCCCCGCCCCCGTCGGCCCCACCAGGGCAATGGTCTGGCCCGGTTTCGCCCGGAGGCTGATATGCTTCAAGACCTGTACCCCCGGCTCGTAGCCGAAGGAGACGTCATCGAATGCGACCTCCCCTTTGATATGTTCCAGACGCCTTGCGGGTGGAGCGTCTTCCTCCTCAGGCGCTTCGTTCAGCACCTCAAAGACCCGTTCCGCGCCGGCCAGGGCCGACTGGATGGTGTTGAATAACTGGGCGATCTGGTTAAGCGGCCGGGAGAGGCGGCGCGCATAGTTGATAAAGCCGACGATGGCGCCGACGGTGGCCGCCCCGCGCACGGCCAGCCACCCACCGGCGCAGGCCACGATGGCCAGGCCGAGGTTGTTGACCATGTTCATCAGGGGACCCATGGAACCGGCGAAGATGCGGGCCCGCAGGGCCACCTTCTGCAGGCGGCGATTGACCCCGGCGAACTCACGCATCACGGTCTCTTCGCGCACGAAGGCCTTGACCACCCGCTGGCCGGTGATGGTCTCCTCGATGAGGCCGTTGAGCTCGCCCAGAGTCCTTTGGGTTTCCCGGAAACCACGCCGCGTCCGCGCGGCCACCACCCGAGTGAGCAGATAGGTCAGGGGCATCACGGTGAGACTGACCACGGCCAGGCGGATGTTGAGCGTGAACATGACGACGATGACCCCGAGCAACCCCAGGACGTTGGCGACCAGCTGACTGAAACTGGAAGTAAGGACGTTATTGATGTTCTCCACATCGTTGGTGAGACGGCTCATGAGTTCACCATGGGTCCGAAAGTCGAAGAAGCGGAGGGGTAGCCTCTGCAACCAAACGAAAAGATCTCTTCGTATATCGCGAACCGCCCGCTGGGCCACCCCGGCCATGATGTAGGTCTGCAGCCAAACGCCCGCCGCCGTCACGAGGTAGAGGACGATCATCGCCAACAACAGCCGGCCGAGGCCGGAAAGATCGCCCCGGACGACGTATTCATCGATGGCCCGGCCCATGAGATAGGGCCCCAGCAGGTCGGCGGCCGAACTCAGGACCACCAGCCCCACCACGCCGAAAAGGGCCCAACGTTGCGTCTGCAAATACCCCCAGAGACGAAGGAGGGTTCCCCGGCTGTCCCGGGATCTCTCCGGTTCCTGGAATAAGCCCATGGGCCCACGGCCGGGGCGGAACGGGAGGGAAATTTCCGGAGTCCGTGGGGCGGGCCGGCGCTCAGGCATGCTCCATCACCCCGCCGTCCAACTGGGAACGGTAGATGGCGCGGTAGAGGGGACTTGAGGCCAATAGTTCCTCGTGGGTGCCTTCGGCCACGATCCGCCCGTCTTCCAAGACCAGGATCTTGTCGGCGCTCATGACCGAACCGATGCGCTGGGCGATGACAAGACACGTCCGGGGCGCTGCCATACCGTTGGTATTCTGCTGCCGCAGGGAAGTCAGGGCCCTCCAGATCCTCGCCTCCGTCTCCATGTCCACGGCGCTGGTGCTGTCATCCAGGATGAGGATGGTCGGATTGACGAGCAAAGCGCGGGCGATGGCGATGCGCTGTTTCTGCCCGCCGGAGAGGTTGACCCCCCGCTGGCCCAGGACGGTGTCGTACCCGTCGGGCAGGGCCATGATGAAATCGTGCGCCTGGGCGAGTTTGGCCGCAGCGATGACTTCTTCGTCCGTGGCCTCGGGGCGGCCGTAGCGGATATTATCCCGGATGGTCCCGCTGAAGAGGACGGTCTCCTGAAGGACGAAACCTATCTTCCGGCGGAGATCCGCCTGGGAAAGCTCCCGCACGTCCATTCCGTCGACGGATACCCGGCCGGCCGTCGCATCGTAAAACCGCGGGATAAGGCCGGCCAGGCTCGATTTGCCCGCGCCCGTGCTCCCCAGGATCGCCACCGTCTGCCCGGGTTCGACCCTGAAGGTGATTTCTTTAAGTACCGGGGCTTCATCTTTCCGGCCGTAGCCGAAAGTAACGTTCTCAAAGGCGATCTGTCCTTGAAGACGCTCTATGGGGCGGGCGTCGGGGCGGTCGACTACCTCCGGTTCCGCGAGAAAGACCTCCTGGAGGCGCTGGGCCGACGCCTCGGCCCGGGCCAGCTGGACCACGAGCTGGCTTACCATCATCAGGGAGAAAAGGGTGGTCAGGAGATAGTCGACAAAGGCGATGATCTGCCCCAGGCGCATGGAACCGCCCTTGACGAACCATCCCCCGAACCAAAGGACGCCGATGATCCCCAGGTTCATGGTGAGCAAGAGGAAAGAGGGCATGGCCGCCACGGTCCGCGCCGCCTGGATGGCCCGCATCATCAGGTCGTCGTTGACCCGTCCGAAGCGCGCCTCCTCATGCGGCGCCCGCACGAAGGACTTGACCACCCTGATCCCCGCCAGGTTCTCCTGGACGACTTTATTGAGGCCGTCCAGGCGTTCCTGGACCAGGGTATAGAGGGGGGTGGTGCGCCGGATGACCCAGACCATGGCCAAAAGCTCCATGGGTAAAAGGATCAGGGGGATGAATGCCAGTTGCGGACCGGTCACGATGGCCATCACCAGGCTCCCGAGGAGCAGGAGCGGGGCCCGCACCAGGATGCGCAAAAGCATCAGGAGGGCTTCTTGGAGCTGGGCCACATCATTGGTGAGATTGGTGATGAGATGCCCGGTGCCCAGCCGGTCCAGGTTGCCGAAGGAGAGGGACTGGATCTTCCGAAACAGCGCCTCGCGGAGATCGGCGCCGAAACCCTGGACGGCCGTCTCCGCCGCGATGCCGTTGGAGATGCCGCCGCAGGCGCCGATCAGGGCCAGGGCCACCATCAGGAGGCCGGTCTGCACCACCACCCCCAGATCCAGCCGGGCGATCCCCTCGTCCACGATACGTTGGACCATCCGCGGCTGCATCAGGTCCATCATCACTTCTAAAAGCATTAATAAAGGGGCGATAACGACGAGATGCCGGTAAGGGTGTAAAAACTTCGCCAATAAGCGGGTGGATTTCATTTCTTCTTTTCTCCCCGAAAGCTCTTGCTTTACCACATAAGAAAAACAAATCCCCACAAAAGGACCTTAGATGCTCTCCCCCTCACCGCCTGGCCCGGCCGCGGTTGCCCGGCCGCGGGGTGGGCACCGAGGCGGGCATCTCCGCCTCCTCCCCCAGCAGCCGCCGCCAGGCCCGGATCTCGTCGCGGTACTCGGCGGCCTTCTCGAACTCCAACTCGGCGGCCGCCTTGAGCATCAGGCCCTCCAGCTCGTCGATCTTCGCCCGGATCTCCTCCGGCGCAAGATGCGGCCTGGTTCCGAACTGCGCGGCCACTTTCTCTTCCACCGCCTCTTCGGCGGCGATGAGGTCGCGGACGGCTTTCTGGACCGTCTCCGGGGTGCTGCCGTGGGCCTCGTTATAGGCCAGTTGCTTGGCCCGCCGCCGGTTGGTCTCCCGGATGGCGCGGGCCATGGAATCCGTAATCTCGTCGGCGAACATGATGACTTTGCCGTGGACGTTCCGCGCCGCCCGGCCGATGGTCTGAATAAGCGAGGTCTCGGAGCGGAGGAAGCCCTCCTTGTCGGCGTCGAGAATGGCCACGAGCGATACCTCGGGGAGGTCGAGCCCCTCGCGCAGGAGGTTGATCCCTACCAGCACGTCGAACTTCCCGAGCCGCAGGTCGCGGAGGATGGCCACCCGCTCCAGGGTCTCGATCTCCGAGTGCAGGTAGCGCGCGCGGACGCCCATCTCCTGTAAATACTCCGTGAGGTCCTCGGCCATCTTCTTGGTGAGGGTGGTGACGAGGACCCGTTCGCCCCTGGCCACCGTGACCCGGATCTCCTCCAGCAACTCGTCGATCTGGCCCTTGACCGGCCGGACGACGACCTCGGGGTCGACGAGGCCCGTGGGCCGGATGATCTGCTCCACCACCTGCTCGGCCCGGCCGAGCTCGTACTCCCCGGGGGTGGCCGAGACGTAGATCACCTGGTTTAACCGCGCCTCGAACTCCTCGAACTTGAGCGGCCGGTTGTCGAGGGCCGAAGGCAGGCGGAACCCATAGTCGACCAGGGTCTGCTTGCGCGAACGGTCCCCGGCGTACATCCCCCCCACCTGGGGGATGGTGACGTGGGACTCGTCGATGAACATGAGGAAGTCCCGGGGGAAGTAATCGAGGAGGGTGGCCGGTGGTTCGCCGGGGGCCCGGCCCGAGAGATGGCGCGAGTAGTTCTCGATCCCCTGACAGAAACCGACTTCTGCCATCATCTCCAGATCATACCTGGTCCGCTGCTCCAGCCGTTGGGCCTCGAGAAGTTTGCCTTCCCGGCGGAAATAGGCCAGCCTGTCTTCGAGCTCGGCCTCGATGGAGGCGATGGCCAGCTTCATCTTCTCCTCGGTCGTGACGTAGTGGGAAGCCGGATAAATGGTGACCGAGTCCATCCGGCCCAGGACCTCGCCGGTCAGGGGATCGACGCGTACGATCCGCTCGACCTCGTCCCCGAAGAGCTCGATGCGGACGATCTCTTCGCCGCCGGCGGGGATGATCTCGATCACATCCCCGCGAACGCGGAAGGTCCCGCGGGTGAACCCCACTTCGTTCCGGGTGTACTGGATGCCCACCAGCCGGCGGAGGATCTGGTCCCGGTCGTGGAATTCCCCGCTCTTTAAGGAAATGGTCAGCCCCACGTAGTCTTCGGGGGTGCCCAGGCCGTAGATGCAGGAGACGCTGGCGACGATGATCACGTCCCGCCGTTCGAAGAGGGCGCTCGTGGCCGCGTGGCGCAACCGGTCGATCTCGTCGTTCCGGGTGGCCTCCTTTTCGATATAGGTGTCGGTCTGGGGGATGTAGGCCTCGGGCTGGTAGTAGTCGTAGTAGCTCACGAAGTATTCGACCGCGTTATGCGGGAAGAACTCCTTGAACTCCCCGTAGAGCTGGGCGGCCAGGGTCTTGTTATGCGAGAGGACTAATGTGGGCTTCTGGACCGCGGCGATGACGTTGGCCATGGTGAAGGTCTTGCCCGAGCCGGTCACGCCCAGGAGGACCTGGTGGCGGTAACCGCGGCGCAACCCCTCCACCAGGGCGGCGATGGCCTCCGGTTGGTCCCCCCGGGGGGGATAGGGCGATACCAGGCGGAACTCTCCCATGTGGCTTTCCGCTCCATTCAAAACGCTCTTTTATGACCGAAACGGTCTCGGTATCACCATGAATTCTACCATATTTGCCGGGAAAAAAGGGGGGGTGCGGGCCGCGAGCCATAAGCGCACATGAAATCCGCGGCCGGTTCGCGGTGTTGATCTGGCAAGCTTATTTAGGTTTTGGTAAAATAATTTGCAGAGGTTATTATCGTCGGCAAAGGGGGTTCGCGGAAACAGCCTGCCGA
>JAAYXC010000065.1 GCA_012516115.1 Bacillota bacterium
CGGGGTACTCATCGTCTACGATGCCGCCTACCGGGAATACGTGGATGCCCCCGATTATCCCGATCCCCTGGAATATCTTCGCATGGGCGCGCCGATCCTTGCCCTGCGGACTTTCTCCAAAATCTACGGCCTGGCCGGGCTGCGGGTGGGCTACGGGATCGGACCGCGGGGGCTCATCTCCCTTCTTTATCGAGTCAAGGAACCTTTCAACGTCAACCTTCTGGCCCAAAAAGCGGCTCTGGCCGCCCTGGGCGATGAAGAGCATCTCCAGCGGAGCCAAAAGATGAACGCGGCCGGCCGCGAGCAACTCTACCGGGGTTTTGCGGCCCTCGGCTTGGATTGGCTTCCTTCCCAGGCCAATTTCGTGCTGGTGGATCTCGGCCGTGAGGCCCGGCCCGTCTACGAGGCCCTCCTCCGGCAGGGCGTGATCGTCCGTCCGGCCGACGTTTTCGGCCTCCCCCATTGCCTGCGGGTGACCGTGGGAACCGCGACGCAGAACGAACGCTTCCTCAGGTCCCTGGCTTTGGCGGTGGGGGCATGCCGCGCGGAGACGGAGGTAAACCGAGAGAAAGAAGAGCGGAGAGGTGGGTCGTAGCTCATGATCGTCGTCATGACGGCAGGTGCCACGGAAGAACAGGTCAAAAAAGTCGAGGAACGTCTGCGGGGATGGGGTTTCGACGTCCATCTTTCCCGGGGCGTGGCCAGGACCATCCTCGGTGCGGTGGGGGCGCAGAAAGACCCCTCCATGGCCCCTATGCTCGAGGCCATGGAGGGGGTGGAGAAGGTAGTCCACATCCTCACCCCTTATAAACTGGCGGGGCGACAGTTCAAACAGGAACCGACCCAGCTCCGGATAGGAGAAGTGGTCGTGGGCGGACCCCGGGTGGTGGTGATCGCGGGGCCCTGCGCGGTGGAGAGTGAAGAACAGATCCTTACCACCGCCCGCGCGGTCAAAGCGGCCGGTGCCGATATGCTGCGGGGAGGAGCCTTTAAACCGCGGACTTCACCCTATGCCTTCCAGGGACTGGAGGAGGAGGGGCTGAAACTCCTGGCCAAGGCGCGGGCCGAGACCGGACTCCCGATCGTCACCGAGGTCATGAACCCACGGGATGTGGAACTGGTGGCCGCCTACGCCGATGTCATCCAGATCGGCGCCCGGAACATGCAGAACTTTACGCTCCTTCGGGAGGTCGGCCGGTGCAAACGGCCGGTGCTTCTCAAACGGGGACTGGCCGCCACCATCGAGGAATGGCTCATGGCCGCCGAGTACATTCTCTCGGAAGGCAATTATGAGGTAATTTTATGTGAACGGGGAATCCGGACCTATGAGACGGCGACTAGAAACACCCTGGATATAAGCGCCATCCCCGTGATTAAACACCAGTCCCATCTACCCATTGTGGTCGACCCGAGCCATGGGACGGGGAAACGCCAGCTTATTCTACCCATGGCCCGGGCGGCGGTGGCGGCTGGTGCGGACGGCATCATGGTCGAGGTCCATCCGACGCCGGAGAAGGCCCTCTCCGATGGACCCCAGTCGTTGAGTTTGGAAGAGTTTGCCGAGATGACGGCCGCCCTGCGCCCGGTGGCGGTCGCGGTCGGTCGGGAGAGGTAGGGCCAGCCATGCGGACCCGCCGGGTGGGAGTGGTCGGTCTGGGCCTGATCGGTGGTTCGCTGGGACTCGCCTTTACCGGGCGCGGACGCTTCAAGGCGGTGATCGGTTACGATCCGGCCCCCGGTGTGGGGGAGGCCGCTTTGGCCGCGGGGGCCATCACCGAGGTCGCTCCCACGCTGGCGGAGGTGGCCGTGGCCGAGACGATCGTGGTGGCCACCCCGGTCCGGGCGGTGGTCCCCACCATCCTCGCTTTACTGCCCCATCTGCGGCCGGGGACCATCCTTACGGACGTGGCCAGTACCAAAACGGAGATCGTGGCCGGTGTCACCCCTTACCTTCCGTCGGAGATCTTCTTCGTCGGCGGACACCCCTTCGCCGGTTCGGAGCGTGCGGGGCTCGGCGCGGCCGATGCCTATCTCTTCGAGAACGCGGCCTATGTCCTGACCACCGAGCCGGCCGCCCCGGCTTGGGTTTATGAGGAACTACGGGAGATCCTCTCCTGCACCGGGGCGCGTTTCCTCCATCTTTCTCCCCACGAGCACGATCTCATCGCCGCGGGTGTGAGCCATCTTCCCCACCTGGTCGCCGCGGCCTTGGTGACAACAGCGGGCACGCTTGAAAAAGGGCATCCGGCGGCCTTAACCCTGGCCGGCGGGGGATTCCGCGCCACTACGAGGATCGCCGGTGGGGAGCCGGGACTGTGGGCGGAGATCCTTTCCACCAACCGCGACCCCCTCTTGGAAGTCCTCGACCTTTTTCGGACCGCCATGGACCGTTTTGCAGAGGCTTTGCGAAACGGGGACGAGACCACCCTCAGCTCTCTCCTGGCCTCGGCGCGGCGGATCAGGGAGGAGATCCCCGCCCGTGGTAAGGGTCTCCTCGGCAAAGTCGAGGAACTGGTGGTGGCGATCCAGGATCGACCGGGCGCCATCAAAGAGGTCCTGGACGTCCTGGCGGCCGCCGGCATAAACATCAAAGACATCGAGATCTTGCGCCTGCGGGAGGGGGAGGGCGGAACCCTCCGCCTGGCGGTGGAGGACGAACCGACCCTGGTCAGGGCCATCGATCTTTTGCGGCTGGCCGGCTTCTCCGCCCGGCGACGCTGAGGC
>JAAYXC010000066.1 GCA_012516115.1 Bacillota bacterium
TCCCAGTTCGTCGCGGATCCGTTCCGGACTGACCGGGGCGAGGAGGGAAGGGACGATGGCCTTCTCCGCTTGCGAGTCGGGACGCATCGCCAGGGTGGCCGCGAACCGGTAAAGGCGGAGCATGCGGAGGGCATCCTCCTGAAAACGGCGGGCGGGGTCGCCCACCGGACGGACGATCTTTCGCGCCAGGTCTCGCCGGCCGCCGTAGGGATCGATGAGATGGCCGGTCAGGGGGTCATAGGCCATGGCGTTGACGGTAAAATCGCGGCGGGCTAGATCCTCGACGAGAGAGACGCCGAAGACCACCCGGTCCGGGTGGCGGCCGTCCGTATAAGCTTCTTCTGCCCGGAAGGTCGTGACCTCCACCCGTACGCCTTCCCAAAAAACGGTGACGGTCCCGTATTTGAGACCGGTGGGAAGGCTTTCGGGAAAAAGGCCCAAGACCTCCTCGGGCCGCGCCGAGGTGGCGACATCCCAATCCGAAGGTTGCTGGCCCCGGAGAAGATCCCTCACCGCGCCACCGACAAGGTAAGCGGCAAAACCGGCCGTATGCAACCGGCGACAGACGGCCGTTACCTCAGGGGGAATCTGGGCAGGATCGATGACCATGGCTTTCAGCTGACCTCCCGGATGAACCGGTGGAGGACTTCGCCATCCCTGCCTTCTCTTCCTTTTCTTAAAAGATGCTAGCGGGCGAAGTAATGGTTCCCGATGACCACCACCACCGGCCGGGTCCAGATCCATTCGTTGGTCGTTTTGGCCGGATTATAATAATAAAGGGCGCCGCCGGTGGGGTCCCAACCGGCGATGGCCGCCTTGGCCGCGCGAATCGCCTCTTCGTCCGGGAGGAGGTAGATCTGACCGTCGATAACCGCGTCGAAGGCTCCGGGCTGAAAGATGACCTCCGGGATGGTGTTGGGGAAAAAGGGACTTTCCACCCGGTTCATGACCACGGCGCCCACGGCCACTTGACCGAGGTATGGTTCCCCGCGGGCCTCGCCGTGGATCAAGTGGGCGAGAAGATATACATTGTTTAGATAACGCTGTCGGGCGGCGGTCCTGGCCGCGGCCGCCGCCTGGGCGGTGGTTTCGGCGGTTGGAGGTGAGACGGCCTGGGCCCGGGGGGTGGTGGCCTGAGGCCCGTTTTGACCGCGGCTGGCCATCGGAGGGCTGGCGGGCCGTGGCAGCGGCCGCATGGGCACCGGCCGGGCGGGTACGACCGGGCTTCTCCCCGGCCGGGGCCGGATGGTGAGCGGCCAGGGCGCCAGACCCCACATGGTGATGACGGCCGTAAGAGTAAGGAAAAGAAGGCGCGAGTTCTTCCGGGCCAGGACCAAGTCTTTCCCTCCGCCGCATAGTATCCCGCACGAGGGCGGAGGTAACGCGAAGGAAGAAGAAGGGAAAGGCAAGGGAAAAAAATCGGGAGGATGGAGGAGCATGACCTTACGGGAACTGGTTTTACGCAACCGATCCTACCGTCGTTTCCGGGAAGATATCCCGGTGGAATACGAGACGTTGCAGGAACTCGTGGACCTGGCACGGTATACGGCTTCGGCCGGGAACAAACAACCGCTTAAATACCTGCTTTCTTACCATCGCCGGTGGAATGAGATCGTCTTTCCCTGTCTGGCTTGGGCGGGTTATCTCACCGATTGGCCGGGGCCGGCGGAGGGGGAACGGCCCGGCGCCTATATTTTGGTTCTCGGCGACACCACCCTAGCCTGCGAATTCGGTTACGAGGCCGGGATCGCCGCGCAGACCATCCTCCTCGGCGCGGTCGAACGCGGTCTGGGGGGTTGCATCATCGGGGGCTTCGACCGGGCGACCCTCCGGGCTCGTCTGGAAATACCTTCTCGATACGAGATCCTTCTCGTGTTAGCCCTCGGCGTGCCGGCCGAGACCGTGGTGCTCGAAGAACCGGGACCCGACGGGGATATCCGTTATTGGCGGGACGAGGCGGGTGTTCATCACGTACCCAAACGGCGCCTGTCCGAGATCATTCTGGTGCCCCCGGCGTAAATTGGCCCTCTTTCGCCAGAAGAACGACGGCCAGAGCGGCCATGGCCTCACCGCGGCCGATGGCATCCACGCCCTCGTTCGTCTTGGCCTTGATGTTCACCGCCGTCGGGGGAAGTCCCAGGACCCCGGCGATCTTGGCGGCCATCTGCGGGAGGAAAGGTGAGAGGCGGGGCCGTTCGGCGATGACGGTGGCATCCACGTTGAGGACCTCCCAGGGTGGACGGATGGAAGCGAGCGTCCGGGCCAGAAGTACGAGGCTATCGGCTCCGGCGTAGGCCGGATCGTCATCGGGGAAATGGCGACCGATGTCCCCGCGGCCGGCGGCGCCGTGTAACGCGTCGATGATAGCGTGGACGAGGACATCGGCGTCGGAATGCCCGAAGAGTCCGTGGGTGAAGGGAACCGTGACCCCGCCTAGGACCAGGGGACGGCCGGGGACGAGACGATGGAGGTCGTATCCTTGCCCTATTCTAAACATTTTCCTCCCTCCCGCGGAGGATGGCCTCGGCCAGGGCCAGGTCCTCCCGGGTGGTGATCTTGATGTTCTTCCAGACCCCGGGGATGACCCGCACCGGCCGGCCCGTCCATTCGTAGATTTGCGCGTCGTCGGTGGCCGTAAGGCCCAGTTCCGCCGCCCGGCGATAGGCGGCCAGCAGATCCTCGAAGCCGAAGATCTGGGGTGTCTGCACGCGCCAAAGGCCTTGGCGGTCCACGGTGGCCGCGATCTTGCCTTCGGCGTCCACGCGCTTGACGGTCTCGACGATGGGCAGACCCGGTACCGCCGCGCCTTCCTCCAAGGCCGTGGTGAGCAATCGCTCCCAGAGTTCCCGGGGGAGGAAAGGCCGGGCGGCGTCGTGGATGGCCACCAGATGCCGGATGCCGGGCCACCAGCCCTCCCAGGCCGCCAGCCATTCGAGCCCATGACGGACCGAGTCCGTCCGTTCGGCGCCGCCCGGAACCACGGCGACGGGGAGCGGTCGCGGCAGGCTTTCTTCCAGGACCCGGCGGATGGTCTCCCGTTCTTCTTCGCGTGCCGCCACCACCAGGACCACCAAGTTTTCGGCGGTAAAAAGGGAGGTCACGGCCCACCAGAGGAGCGGACGGCCGGCGAGGGGCACCAGGCCTTTGCTCATCCCGGCTCCCAACCGGCTTCCGCTTCCCGCGGCGGGGATCACGGCCGCCAATTGGTAGGATTTTTCCTCCACCTCAAACCCCCCTGGTGAAGCCCCCGGCCCATTCCTTCCCCGCGGTTTTCCGGCGATAGAGGATTACCTCCAGCCCGATGGCCCCCAGAATCATCAGTGCGCAGA
>JAAYXC010000067.1 GCA_012516115.1 Bacillota bacterium
CCCCCGGTCTTCTTCCGATCCGGCCGGTGGCTCCTTGCTCCTCCCCTGCCTGATGACCAGCCCCGTGGCTCGATAAAGTCTGGTCAAGGCATCGGCATAAGCGCCCACGGCCAACCGGTGTTCGGCATGGGCCAGAAGATCTATCACACGCAGGCGAAAGGACCGATCTTCGCTCTGGCCCTCCGTCGTCAGCGTGGAAAGGAATTTTATGTTCTCCTTTACCCCCCGCGCGAAGACGGTAAGCACGGTGGTGGCTTCCTCACCTTCACCCGGCTGCCAGCGTTCCGGCTGGATGGCATGATACCAGTCGAGGGCCGCCACTCCCTTGGCCATTTCTTCCCGGGCGCGCGCGTAGGCGAAGAAATCCCAGGCCTCGTAACCACGGGCGATGGCGGCCAGGGCCTTGACGAAGAACTGTTCCGGTGCTTCCACCCGGGGGAAGAGATCTTCCAGCAAAAGACGGGCACCGGTGAACTGCGCCCGGTTGAAAAGAAGGGCGGCCAGTTTCAACTCGGCGAAGAAAATCTGCCGGTTGTATTTCTGGTGAAGATAAGCGTCTTCTTCCCGACGGTAAAGCGGATAGGGGCCGCTTCCCCATTTACTGGGGTCTTTGAGGACGTGAAACCGGTAACCCCATGGGGCGCCGGCGGCGACCATGCCGGCGATCATGGAAGGGACGACGCCTCCGCTCAAGTCCACAACGGTGTTTTTGAGCCCAAAACCTTCTTTTCGCGTGGCCTCCAGGCAACGTTCGGCCGCCTCGTAGCAGGCGAGAAGGTCCTGGTAATCGGTGACGACGACTTTCCGGTCGATGGCCGGGCGCTCGGCGATCAAACACAATAACTCGTGCATTATCGGGAGACCTTCATCGTACATGAGGTAGCAGATCATCTCGGGCCGGAATTTATTGATCACCCGGGCTAAGGTTTCGGCGGACTTACCGAGAATGATGACGAGGGCCAGGTGGGTCAAGGGGAACACCTCTCATCTTCCGGTGGGGCCCGGAAAGACTCTTCTTCTCTTCATATAACCACCGCGCCGGCCATCCTGGTAAGGCCGAGGCTTTCCACCGCCGCGCAGATACCCTGGACCGAAAGTCCGTATCGTTCCAGAAGCATCTCCCGCGGACCCTGTTCGATAAAGCGATCGGGGAAACCCAGCGCGCGCCACTGTACCCCCCCCAGACCATGGGCGGCCAAGAGTTCGAGGACGGCTGAACCGAAACCACCGGCCAAGGCGGCCTCCTCGATGGTGACCACCCGGCCCGTCCGGCGGGCGAGCGCCAGGAGGAGTTGCTCGTCCAGGGGTTTGACGAAACGGACGTTGACCACGGCGCAGGAGATACCCTGGGTGGCCAGGCGGTCGGCGGCCGCCTCGGCCAGGAGGGCCATGGGGCCCAGGGCGAACAGGGCCACCTCGCTACCGTCACGAAGAAGTTCGGACCGACCCCAGGGCAGGACCTCCGGGTGTTTCTCTAAAGGTAGGTCACGGGCTGCGGCTTTGGGATATCTGATGGCCACGGGTACCCCGGCGGCCAGAGCCGTCCGGAGCATCCGGCGGAGCTCTCTTTCGTCTTTGGGGGCCATCACGGTCATTCCCGGGATATGCCGAAGGTAGGCCAGATCGTAGAGCCCATGGTGGGTCGGTCCGTCTTCCCCCACCACGCCGGCCCTATCCAGAACGAAGATCACCGGCAGGTTTTGCAGGCAAACGTCGTGAAGGATCTGGTCGTAGGCCCGCTGGAGAAAGGTAGAATAAACGGCGACCACGGGACGGAGCCCTCCGGCGGCCAGGCCCGCGGCCAGGGTTACCGCGTGGGCCTCGGCGATGCCTACGTCGAAGAAACGATCCGGAAAACGATGGGCAAAAGCGGAGAGTCCGGTCCCCTCGCGCATGGCGGCGGTGATGGCCACCAGCCGCTCGTCCTCCTCACCCAGTTCCACCAGGGCTTGTCCGAAGACTTCGGTAAAGGTCCGTTCCGTCTTCGCCGGGAGAGACCCCGTGGTCCAATCGAACGGCCCCACGCTGTGGAAGCGTTCCGGATCCCGTTCGGCCGGTCCGTATCCATACCCTTTCTTGGTGACCACGTGGACCACCACCGGTCCTCCGTGGGCCACGGCCTCCCGGAAAGCCCGCTGCATGGCCGGGATCTGGTGGCCATCGACCGGACCGAAATAGCTCAACCCCAGTTCTTCGAAAAACATCCCGGGGATGACGAGATACTTCAAGGCATCTTTGAGCTTTTCCATGGCCTGGGCGGTAAAGTTACCCAGGCCGGGGAGACGACGGAACCTTTCTTCCAGCTCGCGGCTTAAACGGTGAAGATTGGGGTTCATGCGAAGCTCCTGGAGACGACGGAGAATAAGGGAGACGGCCCCCACGTTGGGAGCGATGGACATTTCGTTGTCGTTTAAGACGACGAGGAGGTTCTTTCCCAGGTGACCGGCCTGACTCAAGCCTTCGAAGGCCAGGCCACCGGTCAAGGCCCCATCCCCGATGACCGCCACCACATGGTGGTCTTCGCCCGCCAGGTCACGGGCGATGGCCAACCCCAGGGCCGCGGAGATGGAGGTGCTGCTGTGACCGGCGATAAAAACATCATGAGGACTTTCCGTGGGTTTCGGAAAACCGCTGACCCCACCGAATTGCCGGAGGGTACCGAAGTCCTCTCTCCTCCCGGTGATGAGCTTATGGGCATAAGCCTGGTGGCCCACATCCCAGACGATTTTGTCGCGAGGACTCTCGAAGACGGTATGGAGCGCCAGGACGAGCTCCACCGCCCCGAGGCTCGAGGCAAGGTGCCCCCCGTTTTGCGCCACGGTGCGGACGATCTCTTGACGGAGTTCGGCGGCCAGCTTTTCCAGCTCTTGCAAGGAAAGCTTCTTCAAATCGCGCGGATCCCGGATCTGCGACAGAATACCCATCTCTTTTATGACCCCTTTTTCTCTCGCGCCACCCGTCGTCTGGACGGTCGACGGTCAAGTCGCGGCCACCCGAGCCGGGCGAAACCGCGTCCGACGAAAAGAAGGATTTCCTCGGGTCGACCAAGGGCATAAACCTTCCCCATGGCCTTACCACCCACATTCAGCGCGGCCACCATGGCGATGGCCAGGATCGATACCAGGCTTTGGTCGAGCCGGTAACGGGCGGCCAAGACCACGGCCAGCGCCGCCGTAATGGCCCCGGTTACCGTATTGCAAACATCCCCTACCACGTCGTTACAGAAATTGGCCACGCGCTCGGCCTGGCGAATAAGCCAAACCGCCTCCCGACTCCCGCTTACCCGATCCGAGGCCATGGCGTGAAAGGGCGTTTCGTCGGCGGCGGCCACGGCCACCCCGATCATGTCGAAGACGATCCCCACCCCTATAATGGTCAATAAAGTGAAAAGGGAAACCATCGCCGGGAGAAAGGAGACGAAACTGAAGATACCGGCCAAAAAAAGCGAAAGAGAAAAAGTTAAAAGAGCGTTTTGCCAGACCAAAGGCGGTAGCCGCAACGGCCG
>JAAYXC010000068.1 GCA_012516115.1 Bacillota bacterium
GGGAGGGGTTGATATAATCGCTATCTTCCAGATAAAGGGTGAACGCTTCCCCGGTGACGGGCAGGGTGACCCGGTCGCTAAAGTCACGGCCGTCGCGGGCGATGGTCAGAAGGACCTCCTGGCCTTCCGGCGTTTCCCGGTGTTCCTGGAGCCTCTGCCGATTGTCCTCCCAGTTGAACGCGGCGAAAGGCACCTCCTGCCATCTTACCCTGATGGTACTGGCCAGGCTGCGATAGGGATGGAGGACCTTGAGGTTCCCCGGGACGAGGAGGACATCCACGCTCATCGCTTCCAGCGCCGGTAAGTCGTTTTTTTCGATCCGCCGGAAGACCAGGCCGTTCTTGGGATCGGACTCCCAGTAAACGTTGCCCTTCTCGTCCATAAGGAACCTGGCTTTGTTTCCGGTCTTCTCCACCAGGGCGAAGAGCTTCAAGGTCTTTTCGCCGTAACGGTATTCTTCCAGGCCCTCGACGCGCAAAAGATAATCGGCCGGGGCGAAGGTGGCGAAATCGAAGATGGCGGCGGCGTGTTCGGTATCCGGTTGAAGTTCCCCGGCGGCCACGAGGGAATCGAGAAAGGAGAAATCGAAATACAGGGACCGTTCGGTCTGATAGAAGCTTTTCTGTTCGCGGCCGTCGGGCGTTATGAGGTTTACCTCGACGCCGGAGGAGTTAAAGCGGCCGGTGATCTCGGTGAGGGCGCCGTTGATGGTAACGAGCGCCCGAAAGGACTTGGCCCGGTAGTCCCGGTCTACCTCGGCTTCGACGTAGGTGACGATCTCGCTCGGCACGCCCCCGAGCAGGGAAAGGCGCAGGGTACCCTCGGAGCGATACCGGAAACCTTCCGCGGTTTGCCAGTAGCGGTCGTACCCGTAGCCTACCGGGCGGCCGTCCTGTTCGGCCACGGCCCAGCTTTCCCGGAGAAGCTCTTCGGTATCGGCCAGAGACGGAGCGGCCACGGCCAGGAGGGTCAGGATCACCAGGAGAGAAAGAAAGATTCGTTTCAATGCGCCAGCCTCCTTGGAATTTCCGTAGGAATTGTATTTACTATTTTACCAGAAAGCTTCTCTTCGGACCATGTTTTTATGAATTTTATTTCCGGTTGTTGGGTCGGGATTGACGTCGAACCCGGTGCATCTTGCAAAACCGAGGAAGTATGGTAGAATAAAAGCCAAAATACTCCTAGGAGGTCGTCGAATGTACGACCGGATCATCGGCGAAGGCCTCACCTTTGACGATGTCTTGCTCGTCCCGGCCCGCTCGGAAGTCCTCCCGCGCGAGGTTTCCACCGTTACCTGGCTGACGAAGAAGATCTCCCTCAACATTCCCCTTGTCAGCGCGGCCATGGATACGGTCACCGAAGAGCGGCTGGCCATCGCCATCGCCAGGGAAGGCGGGATCGGGATCATCCATAAAAACATGCCCATCGAACGACAGGCCCTGGAGGTGGATCGGGTCAAACGTTCCGAACACGGAGTGATCACCGATCCCATCTCTCTGACCCCCGAACGCCCGATTTCCGAAGCCCTTCAGCTGATGGAGCGCTACCATATCTCCGGCGTACCTATTACGGTCAAGGGCAAACTCGTCGGGATCATCCATAAAAACATGCCCATCGAACGCCAGGCCCTGGAGGTGGATCGGGTCAAACGTTCCGAACACGGAGTGATCACCGATCCCATCTCTCTGCCCCCCGAACGCCCGATTTCCGAAGCCCTTCAGCTGATGGAGCGCTA
>JAAYXC010000069.1 GCA_012516115.1 Bacillota bacterium
GCGACGCGCACAGCTCGTCGCGCCGGCCGGTCATGCCGCCGGATCTGCCGGGCGAGGGAAGATCCGAGGGAGAACGAAGAGGCAGAGGCAATATACGCGAAATACAAAACCGCCATAGACCGGACCTTCCTGTCTTCCATAGGTGATGCTGAAGACGGTGCCCTTGTCTTCGCGGAAGGTAACGAGTTACAATTCGAGACCTTCCCTCCGGAGGGAAGCGCATTATCCTTAAGGTTCCCCGGGGTTTTCCCGATGAAGAAGAGGTGCGGGCGATTTTGGCATATATGCACGCGAGATCGGGTTATGTATCGACGGGAGGAGGTTTAAGGAAGAAATCGGTAGTGAGAATGTGAAGATTTTCTACTACCCGGATCGAGCCGTTGCGGCTGGAGCGGTGATGGTTTATGGGAACAAGAAGTTAATCGGAGTTTATATGTCGTTATAAATTCAATTTTTATCCGTGACCAGCTACCCGGTATATGAGAGGCAAGCTGAATCAAGTTCTTCGCCCCATATACGGGTTCTTTTTTCGCTCTTCGGATAAGTTTAAAGTCTCGGGTAGGGGAGGCAAAAACATTCTTGTAAGAGAGAGGGGCGAAGGCTATAAGCCGGAGGAGCCACCCTGGGCCCGGGTAAGAGCCTATCTGACAGCCTTTTTTATCTCTCCCTCCGTTCCTTCCTCCCTGAACTGCCTCCGATACAACCGGCTGTATAACCCCCCGCGGGCGAGGAGTTCCTCGTGTTTCCCGAATTCCACGATGCGGCCGTTTTCCAGCGCCAGGATCCGATCGGCCGCCCGCACGGTGGAGAGCCGGTGGGCGATGATGATGGTCGTCCGGCCGACCATGAGCTGGTGCAGGGCGGCCTGGATCTCCGCTTCGGTCTCGGCATCCACGGCCGAGGTCGCCTCGTCGAGGATGAGGATGGGGGCGGTCCTCAGAATGGCGCGGGCGATGGCGAGCCGCTGGCGCTGGCCGCCGGAGAGCTTGACCCCTCGTTCGCCGATGATGGTATCGTAGCCTTCCGGCAGGGCGCGGATGAACTCGTCCGCGCGGGCCAGTTCGGCCGCCCGCTTCATTTCCGCCTCGGTGGCGCCCGGGGCGCCGTAGAGGATGTTCTCCGCCACCGTACCGTGAAAGAGGAAAACGTCCTGGAGGACCAGGCCGATCTGGCGGCGGAGGGTGGCTAGTTTGACTTCGCGGAGGTCATGGCCGTCGATCAGGACCCGGCCGGCGGTGGGGTCGTAAAAACGCGGGATGAGGCTGGCGATGGTGGTCTTGCCCACGCCGGTAGGCCCCACCAGGGCCAGAGAAGTACCGGCGGGGACGGTGAAACTGATGTCTTCCAGGACCGGATGGCCCGGTTGATAGGCGAAGTAGACGTGTTCGAACTCGATGCTCCCGCGTATCTTCGGCAGGGGCCGCGCCCCGGGGAGGTCTTTGACGTCCGGTTCCGTGTCGAGGACCTCGAAGACCCTCTCCGCCCCGGCTAAAGCGGTCTGGACATCCTCCACCACGCGACCGAGGGTGGTGACCGGACCGTAGAACATCCCGAGGTAAAGGAGAAAGGCCACCAGCGTCTCGGGGTCCATGGTCTTTTCGATCAGGATGAGGCGGGCACCGCGCCAGACCACGATCAAACTGCCGAGGGCGGTGACGACCTCGAAGGCCGGGTGGTAGAAGGCGGTCTTCTTCAAGGCGGCGAGCAACCCCCGCGTATAACCGTAGGCCGATGCGCGGACCCGTTCGCTTTCCCGCTCTTCCTGGGTGAAGACCTGGATCTCTTTGATGCCCGAGAGGTTATCCTGGACGAGGGCGTTCAGCTCGCCCAGGGTGGCCTGGACGCGGCGAAGGGCCGGACGGATCTTGACGGCGAAGCGGACGACACCCGCCACCAAAAAGGGCATGGGAATGAGGGTATAGAGGGCCAGGCGGAGATTAAGCCGGAAAAGGAGAATGGTTACGCCTAAAAGGAGCAGGGCGTTGCTGATGAGATCCGGGATGGCGTGGGCGGAGAGGTTCTCCAGATTCGCCGTGTCGTAAATGGTCCGCGACATGAGCTGGCCGGTCTGTTTGTCGTGGAAGAAGCGGAGGGATAGCTTCTGGAGATGGTCGTAGGTCAGCGAGCGCATCCTGGCCACCAGGTTCCAGCCACCCACATGGCTGAAGTAACGGTTTACGAACTGGCAGAGGGCTCTGGCCGCATAGAGCAAGAGAAGCGAAAAAGCCAGTCGGCCGATGGTCGGCCAGGCCTGGGGCCCGTCGGTGCGGACGAGACCCAGGATACGACGGATGAGAAGCGGTGCGTAGAGGTTAAGTCCCACGATGGCCAGAAGGGCCACGGTGGCCGCGATGAAACAGGGCCAGTCTTGGCGGACGTAGCGCAGAAGTCGCCGCAGGGTACGCAAACCCATGCCTCCTTTAGGACCGGCTTTAACGGGTTTCAGGCAAAAGACGGCTGACCGGTATTATTGGTAACTGTCTTCCAGAAGAGGCCTTCGGGCGGTAGACGCTTACCCGTCCGCCGGCCGTCGGGCGTCTTGGCCACAAGATGGAGCGGGACGAGTACATACTCGGTCAGCCACTGGCTGATCATGAAGTCGGTGAACCCGGCGATGGCGTTGTGCACGGCCAGGTCGGCCAGGCGCTGACAATGGATCTGGTCGCTGGAGTTGGGCGGCACGGCCCGGATGAGATGGCGCGGCTGGCTGACGAAGACCCGGTGACGACCGTCGCGGAAGGGCCTCCTCCCGCCGGGCGTACCCTTCATGAACCGCTCGTCGAACTTATCCTTGAGGAAGGTCAACTTCCCTTCGGCCAGGGCTTCGCTGACCCGCGGGTGGGAGCGATAGTTGGGATCGTTCCGGTCGAAGCCTTCGTTCTTCAACCGTTCGGGGATGTACTCCTCGGTATATTCCACGGGCGCGGCCCCTTCGGCCACCA
This sequence comes from Bacillota bacterium, assembly GCA_012516115.1. GTDB lineage: Bacteria > Bacillota > UBA4882 > JAAYXC01 > JAAYXC01 > JAAYXC01. The sequence goes on from JAAYXC010000069.1 coordinate 2,943, forward strand.
CCACCACCGCGTAGTTCTTCTTGGTCAGGACCTCTTCCACGTAGTCGAGGAGCGGCTCGATGTGGAATTCGCTTTCCGGGATCAGGACCACGTCCACCAGACCGCTGGCCAGGCTGGCGTGGGCGGCGAGGAACCCGGCATCCCGGCCGAAGAGCTGCATCAGGCAGATCCGCTCGGTGGACTTGGTGTCGTCGTGGATGGCGTTGATGGCCCTGGTCGCTTCTTCCACGGCCGTATCGAAGCCGAAGGAATGCCAGACCCAGAGGACGTCGTTGTCCATGGTCTTGGGTATCCCGGCCACCACCACTTTCTTCCCCCGGACCTGGAGGTTTTCCCTTTCCACTTCTTCGGCCAGGAGGTGGGCGGCGGTAAGGGATCCGTCCCCGCCCACCACGTAGAGGATATTGACCCCCAGATCCTGGAGCGAACGTATCATCGCCCCTATATCTTTCTCGCCGCGGGAGGTCCCGAGCATGGTCCCGCCTTTATGGATCCACTCCCGGGTAATGCTCGGCGTCAACTCCATGAACCGCTGTTGAACCAGGCCGCGAAAGCCGCCCAGGAAACCGTAGACCGGCCGCTGGCCACCGTAGACCTCCCGGTGCATGCTGACGAGGCTATGGATGACCGTATTCAGGCCGGGCGCCACGCCTCCGGGGGTAACGATGCCCACCTGGACCTCGGCCGGGTTAAAATAGATGGACTCGCGTGGTCCGGCCTCGAGGAAGCTGGGCGGTTCTTTACCTTTGGCAAAGCATTCCCGGATGAGACGCATATCGGCCGTCACGCAGATCTGGTCCTCCAGGGTCCGGTACCGGCCGATCCTCTCCTCCGAGAGGGGGTTTTTGATGGTGGCCGGTTCGTGGCGTTTGACGGTGGTATCCAGGAGATCTTCCGTACGTTCGCGCAGGATGGCTTTCTCGCCCATCTTCCGTCCTCCCGTCGTCTTGGGGCAGCACGTTTTATTATTTTTTTTGTTATTCTGTTTCCGTCGCCCATCTCCTGCGGGACGTGAATCAAGATGAGGGCGTTCGTGGCAAGATAGCCCGAGAACCCCCGTTGGACGGGGGCTTATAACCCGCCTTCGGTATGGCCAGAATAATAGAGACAAAAACGCCATCTCTTCCCCTTTCCGGCAAGGAGTGACCGCTTTTGCACGTTCTGATGCTCTCCTGGGAGTATCCCCCGCGCGTGGTGGGCGGCATCGCCCGGCACGTCCGGGATCTGGCCCACGGCCTCGTGGCGCAGGGGGTGAAAGTGACCGTTGTGACACCGGCGGCCGAAGGCGCGCCCTCTTATGAGAAAGAAGGTCTTTTAAGCGTATGCCGGGTCCCCTCCGGCCACCCCCGGGCCATGGATTTCACAGGCCGGGTGATGCAGCTTAACTTCGATTTCCTTCAGGAAACCCTGGCCCTGGTGTACAGTGGAGAACGGTTCGACCTCGTCCATGCCCACGATTGGGTGACGGCCTATGCGGCCAGGGCCATCAAACACGGTCTCGGACTCCCCCTTTTTGCCACCATTCACGCCACGGAATGGGGGCGCAATAACGGCCTCCATAACGACCTCCAGCGGCATATCAGCGACCTGGAATGGTGGCTGTGTTATGAGGCCTGGCGGGTAATTTGTTGTAGCCACCATATGCGCGGGGAACTCGTCCACGTCTTTCAGCTCCCCGCGGATAAAATCCGCCTCATCCCGAACGGAGTATATCCCGCGGAGTTTGTCACTCCGCCGGTCCCGGCCGGTTTCCGGGAACGCTATGCCGCCCCCGACGAGCGGATCGTCTTTCACGTGGGTCGGCTCGTGCGGGAGAAGGGGGTGGACGTTCTCTTGGAGGCCTTTGCCCGCCTTCTGGCCCGCTTTCCCCAAGCCAAGTTGGTGGTGGCCGGTCGCGGCCCCCACGAGGAAGCCCTGCACGAACACGCGCGGCGGCTGGGGATCTATCAACGGGTTTATTTCACCGGTTATATCGATGACACCACCCGCAACCTTCTTTATCACCTGGCGGACGCGGTGGTCTTTCCGAGTCTATACGAGCCTTTCGGGATTGTGGCCCTGGAGGCCATGGCCGCCGGCGCGCCTTTACTGGTCGCCGATACCGGCGGGCTGGGTGAGATCGTGGTCCACGGCCGCAACGGGCTGAAGGCACGGTCCGGTGCCCCGGTCTCCCTGGCTGAAAACCTCCTTTGGATGCTGGAGAACCCGGCCCGCACGGCTGGGATGCGCCGCCAGGCCCGGGAAGACGTACGTAATTTTTACGACTGGGAAAAGATCGCCCTCCGGACCGTGGAGGCCTACGAAGAAGTCCTGACCGAGCAGGCGCGGATACGACCGGACGGGATCCCGGCCCGGTCTTTCTCCCGGATGGACAGGGAAGGAGGATGGCCGGACCGTTATCGGGAGGCCATCGGATGAGGAGGGAAACCAGATGCTAGCGGTGGGCATGGCCGGGGGGAAAGGCACCAGGTTGCGGCCGCTTACCGGTGAGAAGCCCAAGCCGATGGTGCCTGTGGCCAACCGGCCGCTCCTCGAACACATCCTCCGTCTTCTGCACGGACAGGGCTGGGATGAGATCGTCCTCACCCTCTGTTACCGGGCGGAGACCATCGAGGCATACTTCGGCGACGGAGGGGGGATGGGCGTGCGGCTCCGTTACCTCGTTGAAGACAAACCGCTGGGGACGGCGGGAAGCGTCCGGATGGCCAGGGACCTCTTTACCGAGACGGTCCTGGTGGGAAGCGGAGACGCTCTGAGCGATTTCGACTTCCGGGCGGCCTTGGCTTTCCATCGGGAACGGGGGGCGGCGGTGACCATCGTGCTTACCAGGGTGGCGTTACCGCTTGAATACGGGATCGTGGTCACCGAACCCGACGGCCGGATCGGGCGTTTCCTGGAGAAACCCGGCTGGGGGGAGGTCTTCAGCGATACGGTCAACACCGGGTTCTATCTCATCGAACCGGAGGTCTTCGACTTCGTCCCAGCCGGTGAACCCTTTGAGTTCAGCCGGGATCTTTTTCCCCGCCTGTTGGCCCGGGGGGTCAAGCTCTACGGTTACGTGGCCGAAGGTTACTGGGCGGATATCGGGACCATCGAACAGTACCGTCGGGCCCATGAGGAGATCCTGGGCGGCAAGGTCCGGCTTCCCCGCAGAGGCCAGGAACGTCTTCCCGGCGTCTGGGTGGGACCGGGGACGGAAGTCCATCCGGAAGCGATCCTGGAAGCTCCGGCCCTGGTGGGGGCTTTCTGCCGGATCGAACGGGGGGCGAAGGTCGGGCCTTATACGGTGCTCGGGGATCATACTCTGGTGGCCGAAGGGGCGGCGGTGAGTCGGAGCGTGGTCTGGCGCCACGTCTATCTCGGACCGCGGAGCGAGCTGGAGGGAGCCATCGTCGGCGACCATGCCCTGATACGTAACGACGTTACCGTCGAGGAAGGCACCGTCATCGGGGACGGAGTTACGGTGGGACCCTACAGCCGGGTCCGGACTCAGGCCCGTATCTTCCCGGGGAGACAGATCGCCGGCGGGAGCGTGGTCCGGGGAAGCGTCGTCGCCGGTAACGGGATGCTCAAGGGGCTCTTCGGGAATCACGGCGTCACCGGCCTGGCCAACTTGGAGCTCACCCCGGAGAACGCCGTGCGTCTGGGGGCCGCGTTTGCTTCCGCCTTCCTCGCCAAGGGACAGCGGGTGGCCCTGGCCTCGGACGGCTTTCCCGTTACGCGGCTCCTCAAACGGGCGCTGGCCGCCGGGATCCTCGGGAGCGGAGTGGGCGTGAACGAACTCGGTCCGCTTACCGCGCCGGCGACGAGATATGCCGTGGGGGTTCTGGGCCTGGCCGGCGGGGTATATCTGGGTTTGAGCGACCGGGAACCGGGTCGGGCGGTCATCCAGTTCTTCAATGCCCGGGGGATTCCGCTGGCGCGCCAGGAGGAGCGCCTGGTGGAACAGGCCTACTTCGGGGAGGACTTCCGGCGGGTGGAGGCGGCCGAGGCGGGGGAGATCTTTTACGTCCCCGGAA
>JAAYXC010000070.1 GCA_012516115.1 Bacillota bacterium
ATCAACGCTTTCCGGTCGCAGTTCCCCCCCGTCGTAAAGGGAAGGAAGCGTTGCGCGACTGATGACCGGGGCCTCTCCCGCCAACCGGACCTCCCAGACTTCGCCGCGGGGGCCCTTTCCCCGCAAGACCAGGGCGGGATCGGTCCGAAGCATCTCCTCCAGCCCGGCCGTATCCGACCCCACCGGTCGGATCCCCCCCATTTCGTCCACGATCTCCCAGACCGTCCCTTCCCGGCAAAGGAGCGCGGCCAGGAGGGTGCCCCATCTTCCTTCCTCCATAAGATGCTACCACCTCCAGAAGAAAAAGAGGCGGACACGCCGCCTCTGCCGTTTTCGGCCGGTGGCCGAGGAGGATCATTCTTCGGCCTCTTTTTCCTTTTTATGCTGGGCGATGATGGCCTCGGCCAGGTTGGCGGGAACCTCTTCGTAATGGTCGAAGGTCATGGAGAAGGAGCCACGGCCCTGGGTCATCGAGCGCAGATCCACGGCGTACCGGAAAACCTCGGCCAGGGGGGCCTGGGCCCTGACGAGCTGCATCCCTTGCCCGACCGGTTCCATGCCGAGAACGCGCCCGCGTTTTTTGGTGATATCGCCGATGATATCGCCCATGTACTGCTCGGGAACATGGATCTCCATGTTCATGATGGGTTCGAGGAGCACGGGCCGGGCTTCCATGAAGGCCTTCTTAAACCCGAGCGAGGCGGCGATCTTGAAGGCCAGCTCGGAGGAGTCCACGCTATGGTAGGAGCCATCGTAGAGCGTGCATCGGACGTCCACCACCGGATAACCGGCCAGAATCCCTTCTTCCATCGTCTCGCGGACGCCTTTTTCCACCGCGGGGATATATTGTTTGGGAACGGCGCCGCCGAAGATCTTATCCACGAACTCGAACTCACCACCGGGCAATGGTTCGAGCTCCAACCAGACATGGCCGTATTGACCACGGCCGCCGGTTTGTTTCTTGTGTTTCCCTTCCGCCTTCGCCGTGCCGCGGATGGTCTCTTTATACGGGACTTTAGGCGGCTTAAGATTGACCTCCACCCCGAATTTCTTCTGGAGTTTGCTGGCGATGACCTCCAGGTGAAGCTCTCCCAGGCCGGAGACGAGGATCTCTTTGGTCGTACTGTCTCTGGTGGTGATAAAGGTCGGATCTTCTTCCATCAAGCGGGCCAGGCCACCACTGAGCTTCTCTTCGTCGCCCTTGGCCTTCGGTTCCACGGCCAGGGTTAAGACGGGCTTGGGGAAGAGGATCCCGGGAAGGATCATGGGTTTTTCCCGGTCGCCGAGGGTATCACCGGTACCGGTCTCGGCCAGTTTGGCCACGGCCCCCAGGTCGCCGGGGCCGATCTCGGTCACCGGTTCCTGGGTCTTCCCCTTGATCAAGAAGACCTGGCCGACCCGTTCGTTCTTGCCTTTATTGACGTTAAAGACCGTACTGTCGCTGCGGAAGACCCCCGAATAAACCCGGAAAAGGGTCAGTTTACCCACAAAGGGATCGGCCGTGGTCTTCCAAACAAGAGCGGCCAGGGGTTCGTTTTCCGCCGGGGCCCGCCGGATTTCTTCGCCCGAGGGCGAGTTCCCGACCACCTGACCCTGGGCCAGGGGCGAGGGGAAGAGATCGATCGCCGCGCCGAGCAGGGGTTCCACCCCGATGAGCTTGGCGGCGGAACCGCAGAAAACGGGGACGATCTTACCGCCCGCAAAGGCCAGGCGAAGGCCGCGGAGGATCTCCTCCTCACTTAGCGCTTCTCCTTCCAGGTATTTGGTCGTTAGTTCGTCTTCGGCCTCGGCCGCCGCTTCGACGGCCCACATTCGGTACTCTTCCACCACCCCGGCCAGATCGGGGGGGATTTCCTCCGTTTTCTCTTTGCCCGCCGGGCCCACCACGGCCTTACCCCGCACCACGTCCACGATTCCACGGAAGCTCTCCGCGCTCCCCATGGGTACCTGGAGCGGGATGACCTTCTGACCGAACTGGTTACGGAGATCCTGGAGGACCTTGTGGAAGTTCGCGTTCTCCCGGTCCATCTTATTGATGAAAAAAGCCCGGGGCAGACCGTATTCATCCGCATACGACCATGACTTTTCCACCCCTACCTCCACGCCGGAGACGGCGCAAACCACGATCACGACAGCATCGGCCACGCGCAAAGCCCCTTTGACTTCACCGACGAAATCGAAGAACCCGGGGGTATCCAGCAGGTTGATCTTATGGTCTCTATATTCGAGAGGGGCCACGGCCGCGTTGAGGCTGATCTTCCGTTTTATTTCCTCCGGATCGTAGTCCATGACGCTCGTGCCGTCATCTACCCGACCGAGACGGTCGGTGGCCTTGGCCACAAAGAGCATAGCTTCGGCCAGAGAAGTCTTGCCGCTTCCGCCGTGGCCGGCCAGGGCCAGATTACGAAGATCAGCGATGGCGTACTTTTTCAAGACGGTTTCCTCCTTGACATTTGGGTTTCACGCTAGAAAAGAGGTAACAAATTCATATTCTATTGGCGCGCACGATTTCCTTCCCACCAAGGAAGGATTATTTCTCCCTTCCCAAGACAATGCTAGTAATAGCGGGAGGGCAACGGACGAACCAAGACGTCTGCCGTGCGCCCACGAAGGGTGGATCAGCGCGTCGGGCGTCGGGCAAAGGGGCCATGGCGGACTTGGGTCTATGCCAGTTCCGTCCTGGCTCCGGCGCGAAGGTCCGGGCGTGGCGGGCCGGGTCAAGACCGGTGTGTCTCCACGCGACACACCGGTCGGGCAAAGGTCTTAAGAAGGGCCGGCGCGAAGTCCGTCTTGCCCTCCCCTCAATCTCCCACCAGGGCGGCCAAACCCTCCAGGAGCTGGAGCCGTTCTTTGGCCCGGGTAAAGGGGATCCCGCGGTGGAGATCGGTCTGTTCGGGAAGGGGAAGGGCGTCCACTTTGATGGTGGTTTTTTCTAATACTCTGCCCGGATGGGCGGGCGTGCCCTCGTAAACGGCCACCACCCCGTCGGCCACCCCCAGAAAACGAAGCCGTCGGCAACGGGGACAGAGATCGTGACGGGCCATCCGCAAAGAGAGAGCCCGGGGGCCCTTGGCCACCAGTTCCCATCCCGCGTAGTGGGCGCCCACCCTCCGTCCCACCAGCGCGGCCAGCGTCCGCCGGTCGGGTTTGGCGGTCACCGTCTCGTGGCCGCAAAGGGTATGGAGGACGCTGGTCTTGATCGTTAACCGCGCCAGTTCGTGGCTCAGTCGCCACCGCGAAAACAAAAACCCCATCACGCCGAGGACCGACGCGACGAGGAAGACCCAAACGGGCCAACGGAAATGGAGACGCATTGAACAACCCCCTCTCGGTTTTCATATCTTTTCCGAGAGGGGAAAAACTTATATGGGGTCGATGCCGGCCACGCCTCAGGCCGAGGCAAAACTGTAATTACCGTAGACTTCTTGCACGTCGTCGTGGTCGTCCAAGGCCTCCAGCAGTTTCTCCAGCTGTTCGGCTTCCCGCCCGGCCACCTCCACCGTGCTCTTGGGGACCATGGCCAATTCGCTTTCCGCCACGGGGAGACGGTGCTCTTCTAAATAACGGCGCACTTTCTCCAGATCGTCGGGCGCGGTGACCACAAGATAGACGTCGTCGTTACGCCGGAGGTCTTCGGCTCCGGCCTCCATGGCCATGGTCAGGAGTTCTTCTTCGCCGTAGTTCTCGGCCTCGGGCCCCAGCGTCACGAGACCCTTGGGCTCGAACATCCAGGAGACGCAACCGGCCTCGCCGAGGTTGCCACCGAAACGCGAAAAGATATGCCGGACCTCGCTCACGCTGCGGTTACGGTTATCGGTGAGGACCTTGACCATCAAGGCCACGCCGCCGGGGCCGTAACCCTCGTAGGTAACCTCCTCAAAAGCCGTACCTTCTTCGTGCCCGACCCCTCTTTTAATGGCCCGGATGATGTTCTCGTTCGGCATATTGACCGCCCGGGCCCGCTGAATGGCCAGTCTCAGACGGAAGTTGGTCTCGGGATCCCCCCCGCCCTGGCGGGCGGCGACGATGATCTCCCGCGTAACTTTGGTAAAGGCTTTGGCCCGTTGTGCGTCGGATTTTTCCTTGCGATGTTTGATATTGGCCCATTTCGAATGACCGGACATGCGGATTCCCCCCGTAAAGCCAGAAACGATGTTAAAAACGTCATTTTTATCTTTTACTTCGACGTCCGCCCGGCGCTTCCCTTTCTGGTTCCCCTTAGAATTATACTACGTGGTGGTCGATGGCCGCACATCACCCGGAGACCAGGTATTTCCGTTCCCCGCGCCAGGGAAGGAGGGAGGGATTACTCGCCGGGAAAAGCGGCGAGACGCCGGATCTTCTTTAAAAGGAGGATTATCGCCCCTCACACGCTGCCCGGTG
>JAAYXC010000012.1 GCA_012516115.1 Bacillota bacterium
GAATTATCCTCATAAACTAGCCGAGAAAAATTTGACATGCTATTTAGAGGTGCCTCTAAGATGTTGTACATACTTTTAGGGTTTTATACTACTTTTTGTTGAAACCACAAATTGGATAAAATTGGTTTTCTGGGCAGCTCGGTGGATGAAAGCCGGCGGGCTATCGTCAGGTATAATCGTTCATCTCCAGGAAAAGCAGGGCCGCGCCCAATTCGACGGTCGTCTCCGACGTTATTTGCTTCGTCCCCTTGATTATCTCGTTGATCGCCCCGATGGGCCTGTTCATGATCGCGGCCAGGTCGGTCTGGGACCACCCCCGCGCGACGAGTTCATTTTGCAGCACCGAACCCAGCGAGACAACCCTGGCCGGTAGTCGGTGGCTCATCACACTAGGCTTCCCCTTTAAGTTCTTTGGTAGTGCTTCTCAATATCGACGATTAGGACCGACTTACCCTCTCCGTCCCGTTCGAGGAGAATGATGAGGCGCCACTGGTCGTTGAGTCGGAGAGACCGTTCCTCTCTTGCGGCACGTTCTCCGGCAAGCTTTCGAAGTGAAGACTCTTGAGAGCATATTCACTCACGCCATTATTCCCTGATCCCCTGCCGGAAGCACCCTAAACAGCTGTCTTTATCTGTTTTTTTTGCATCCTGAGTATTAAAAAACCGGTCTCCGGTGGTTCGCCATACCCCGCGATAAAAAATTCCGGGTGGGCGCGCAGGTAGGCGGCCAGGTCTACCTCGCGGACGGCCAGCGGCCGGCGTGGACTTGCCTTACCGCTTCTTTAAAATTACAATGAGATCGCGACTGTTCTATTGACCGGATTCACAAAGCATACCCAATGGACGGTAGGACGGTAGGAAGGGAGTGGGGGTCATGTATTGGCAAAAGAAACTGGAGACCATGGATGCGGAGGAACTGCGGGCACTGCAACTGAAACAACTTAATCTCAGCATCGCCCGCGCCAAGAACGCTCCGTTTTACCGGAGCCGCGGCTTGCGCGAGGTTAAAAGCCTCGAGGAATTGCAGGAAATTCCCTTCACCACCAAACAGGATCTGCGGGACGGTTTCCCCTACGGTTTCCTGGCCGTGGGACTCAACGAGGTCGTGCGGCTTCATTCTTCCTCCGGAACGACCGGTAATCCGACCGTGGTCTTTCATACCGCGACCGACATCGACCAATGGGCGAACCTCGTCGCCCGCTGCATGTATATGACCGGCGTCCGCCCCGGCGATGTCTTCCAGAACACCATGGGTTATGGCCTCTTCACCGGCGGGCTGGGTTTCCATTACGGGGCGGAAAAACTCGGGGTCCTGACCATCCCCATCGGCCCCGGCAACAGTAAACGCCAGATCTGGTTCATGCAGAAGTTCGGGACCACGGTCGTCCACATCCTGCCGAGTTACGCCATGCATCTTTATTCCATCGTGGAAGAACTGGGAATCGATCCGAAGGCCGATTTAAAACTGAGGATCGCCTTCATCGGCTCCGAACCGCATAGCGACGAGATGCGCCGCCAGATCGAACGGCTCTGGGGGGTAAAAGCCTATAATTCCTACGGCCTCTCCGAGGTCTGCGGGCCGGGGGTGGCGTTTGAATGCCCCGAACAGAACGGCATGCATATCTGGGAAGATAGCTTTATCGTGGAGATCGTCGACCCCGCCACCGGACGGGTCCTGCCGGACGGGGAAGAGGGCGAGCTGGTCCTGACCACCCTTCAGCGCGAGGCCATGCCGCTTCTGCGCTACCGGACGGGCGATCTCACCCGCATTCTCCCGGGCCGCTGTCCCTGCGGCCGGACCCACCGCCGGATCGAGCGCATCAAGGGCCGGACGGACGACATGCTGATCGTCAACGGGGTCAACATCTTCCCCATCCAGATCGAGCGGACCATCATGCGCGTACCCGGAGTGGGGAAGAACTATTTGATCGAGATCCACGAAGAACGCCATATGGACCGGCTCCACGTCAAGGTGGAGGTAGACCGGGAGGTCTTCCACGGGACGTTGGCCGAACTCACCGGGCTCAAGGAACGGCTCACCGAGGAACTCAAGACGGAGCTCACGGTGACCCCCGTGGTTTCCATCTGCGAACCGGGTAGCCTGCCGGTCTCGGAGGGCAAGGCCAAGCGGGTCGTAGACCTGCGCACGAAAAATAAGTAAGGGAGCGGGATGAGATGGCTTACGAGTTATCCGTGTTCGTCGAGAATAAACCGGGTAAACTGGAACGAATAACCAAAATCCTGGCCGAAAACGGCATCAACCTCCGGTCTTTCTCCGTGGCCAGCGCCGGGGAGTTCGGGGTGGTCAAGATCTTCGTAAACGAGGTGGACCGGGCGGAGGAACTCCTCCGGCAAGGAGGGTTCACCGTTACCCGTCGGCATATCCTCGTCGCCCTGGTCCCCGACGAACCGGGGGGATTACACGGACTTCTTGCCGCCCTCTCGCAAAACGAGATCAACGTGGAGGACTGCTACGGTTTTCCCCTGCGCCGCGGCAACCGGGCGGCCATCGTGGTGGACGTGGAGAAATTCCCCCCGGCCGAAGAGGTCTTGCGGAAGAACGGGTTCAAAGTACTAAATGATGAGGAGTTGCGGGATCTCTAAATAAAAGACCTCCTCATAAGGTGATGAGTCAAAGTCAAATTTATTATCTATCATCCGAGGGCATGATGAAGTCTTTTGTTAGATTGGTTTAACTTTCACCACGTAACATTCGACAAAAGTGCCAAGGCCACGATCTCCGAATCGGTCGCTCTTGCCATGCCGAGCTCACGCACATGTATTGCATCATGACCGGCTTTTACCAATCCTTCAGCAAAACTAAGCGGTAAGGCATTATCGATGAGAAATCTCAACGTCCTTCGACCACCGGAATCTGCATCTCCCTCACCGCTTCGGCCGCAAAGGCCAAGGCCTCCTGAATATCCTCCCGTTCCAGGTCGGGATATTCGGCCAGAATGTCTTCCACGGGCATGCCGCTCGCCACCATACCCACGATCGTGGCCACGGGTATCCGCAGGTCCCTGATACACGGTACTCCGCCCATTCGTTCGGGATCAACCGTGATGCGCGTGAACGGCATAGCGTTCACCTCCCCTTCAATTCGATTATAACCATTTTCGCCGGGAATGGCCAATCTCTTCACCGCCATCAGCTCCTTCTCGGGTACGGGCACCTCGAACCGGAGCGGATCCGAGAGGGGATCCGGAGATTAAAAAAAGGAACTGGGATGAGGGGGAAGACCGTGAGGCCGGACGGGTTATTCTGGCGGGCGCGGAAGGGCCCAATCGGCTCCGAGGGGTGTTTTTGATTATTCAAGGTACGAATTTGTTTGAGTCTCACCATGGTAGGATTCGCCGGAAGACGATGGCCCGTCCCCTCATTTCGCCTTTAGGTACATGCTCCGTATACTTTTTTAGCCATCTTTCGATACGATGCACATCATAGTGGTTATTCGCTATCGCCGTAGCCAACCTGACCAGTTTGTTATGGCCCCTCCGCAAGGTGTACCCGTTCATCTCCAAAAAAAGCAAGACCGCCAAAACGGCGGTCCGCTTGTTTCCATCGATAAAGGGATGGTTCTTGATGAGCGATCTCATCAACGCTGTGGCTTTGGCCAAGATGCCCTGATGGAGATCTTTGCCTTCATGTGTGTGCCGAGGAACGGCCAGAGCCGAAAGTAAATCCTTCATGAAGCTCAAACTCGTATTCGAGATAATCGCCGATAAGATAGATCCCGAATTCCGTCCCGGCCGGGAGCCTCATCCACCGATCGGACTCGACCCGGTGGGCGTCCTTAGGTATAAGCAGCCGTCCCTTGCCGACCAGCATCCAACAAACCCTCCTTTCGTCCCGCCTTGTATCCCTTTATAACAGTCGAGACCGTTAAATCCTGACGGTCTCGATTCATTCCATAGGTTCGGACCCACCTTATCCCTACCTAACCCTCCTGTCCGCCGCGCCGGCGGCGCGGCGGTTCCGGCGCCTGGGCGGCCTGGGCTTTCGCGGACATCCTGGTGAGGAGATGGGTGATAACCACCCCTAAATCGTAGATATCGAGGACGCCGTCCATGTTGGGGTCTTTTAGATCGAGCGTCCCCTGGGTTTCGTGAAGGGTGTAGGCCAGCTTCAACGGTTCTCATGCGAAGGAAGGGTGTTTAAAGGATCAAGGGCTTCCTGCGATCGCCGGAAACCCTTGTCTTGCCGGTGCGCGCGGGCTTGGCCGCCCGGACGGTTGTCCTTCGCCACGGATTAACGGATTATCGGTGTTTCTCCAGATAGCCTTCGGGGTCGATGACCGCGTAGTAGGCCTGCTTGGCGGCGAATTTCTCGTCGAAGAGCAGCGGACTGCCGTTCGCCCGCCAGCTTTGCGAATCCGCCTTACCCCAGAAGGTCACCCGGTCGATGTACTTGGCATATTTCTTAAAGACTACAAACAACTGGGCATAGAGCCGGGCCTGCTTGAGCTCTTCTTCTTTGGTGAGCGGAGGGGTACGCTGGGCGGTATACGAGCCGGCGGGAATGTCGAGCTCACTGATGCCGATCCGCACGCCCGCCTTGATGAACCGGACGATGGTGGCCTCCACATCCGCGACGTTCAAGGTGTCGAGCCAGTAATGGGCCTGCATGCCGAGGCCTTCCACCAGCGGCCGGTCGGGTTGGGTGTTGCGCGGATCGGTTTTCCATTTCTTGTTAAGATCCTCGGCCATCAGCGCCATGGCCTCACGCTTGAAGGGGTCGGTCTCGTTGTAGTCGTTATAATAAAGCGTGGCGCCGGGATCGGCCAGGCGCGCGAAGACGAACGCGTCGTAGATATAATCGGCCCCGCTCTCGCCTTTACTCTTGTCGGCCCCGTTTTCGTAGGCAAGGTACCAGGGTGAATCCTTGCGCAGCGCGTCTTTCCAGCTGGAGATGACCGGCGCGCCGTCGGCAAAGGCCTCGTTCACCACGTCCCAAGAGATGACCTTGCCCCGGAAATGCCCGACGACATTGGTGATATACTCCTGCAAGTTCTCCCGGGCTTCCGCGCGGGTGAGGGTGCCGTTTCTGGTCAACCAGAGGGGGGACTGGGAGTGCCAGACCAGGGTATGGCCGTGGACCTTAATACCGTTCTCGAGCGCCCAGTTCACCAAGGTATCAGCGGCCACGAAGTTATATTTACCTTTGGCGGGAGCCAAATATAGCGGCTTCATGTCGTTTTCGGCCGTCATTACGTTATAGTGGTGTTTGTACATGGCGGTAAGCTCGGGGGCAGTCGTCTGATTGGCGCTCATGACGTTGCCGATCAGGAAATAATCCTTGTACGTCTTGGCGAGCGAAGGAAGCGAAAGATCCCACTTGGGAACGGCGAATATCTGCAACTCGCCGACCTGGCGGATCACGATATCGTCCAGATACCATACATCGGGATGTTTCCGTTCCTCGTTGACGACAAACCGGAAGTCGATGGTCCGCAGCGGCACTTCCATCAACGGCGTGGTGACGTTGACCTCTTTCCATTGGTCGACGGGCATGGTGCCGAAATTCGTCGGGAGCTTATACCTGCTTTGGGCGTATTCCCCGTTTAAGACTACGCCGGGCCCGGTAAGGGTATCCTTATTCTTATTATCGGCGGATGGAACATAGAACCAGACGGAAATGTTGTACACGCCGCCGGCGGGAAGCGGTTCGGCGAAGGTCAACCGGACGGCGTTCTCGGCGCCGATATAGCTTTTGCCGGGGATGTGGGTGACCTTGAGGGCGGTGTTATTGCTTCGCCCGAAATTGGTAACCCACTCGATCTGCGAGGAGGGATTCGGGGAGAAGAGATTCTCCTGCGCGGCCTTGTCGTCGAAGGTGAAAGCCAGATGGATTCCCTGTTCCGCCCCTACGGCCGCCCGGACGAGCGGAAGGACCAGGCAAAGGATCATGACGGCAAAGAGGCGGACGAGACCATGTTTTTTACAATAGGGAGTATTCATCGAGAATACCTCCTTTATAGTTAATTGTGGCGGTACATCATATGGAAATTATAGCATAATAGCAACCCGGCTGGCATTATCAACGGCCCATGCCGATCAAGAAGAATGGGCCCCGAACTTCATTTCTAAGGGACCTTCGCCCTGCTCAGGTCCTACCCCTCCCGCCCTCCGCGCCTGCGGCGGGACGGCTCAGGCTCCCGGCCGGCCTGGGTCGTCCCGGACAACCTGGTGAGCAGATGCGTGATCACCACGCCCAGATCGTAAATGTCGAGGAGGCCATCCATGTTGGGATCCTTCAGATCGAGCGTCCCTTGGGTTTCGTGAAGGCTGTACGCCAGCTTCAGAAACTTCGAGAGCACGAGTTTGGGGATCTCGGCCACCTGATCCGGGCCGTACCACTCGAAAACATCCCGATCGCCCTTGCTGGAATTGCATTTCCGGCAAGCCTTCTCGGTCGCCCCTTCGGCCAGGCCCAAGATGTGCTTCTCCCCTCACCCGCGGCCTTTTAATGGCGATTTTGCGGCCACAACAATCGACTATAGAAAGAAGCAAACCTATCAACAAGCGTCGGCGACGACTATTTGTTACATGAAGAGCGCCAAGGAGGGGATTATTTCCTCTTGATCCCGGCTCGTTGAACAGCCTTATGATATATAGATTCGCGCATGCCCAAGGCGATGACCAGAATGACGAGGCGTTCGGGATATATCGTATAGATGACGCGCGCCTGTCCGCTTGGGAGAGTTAGATGCAATGAATAGAAACCGGCCAGGTCCCCGGCAAGGGCCTGTCCGGCATACGGGTTCAACTCCAGGTTTCTGAGCGCCGCGATGACCTGGGACCGCTCAGCGTCCGAGCCCAGCCGATCCAGGTCTTTTTCCGCCGCGCGGGTCAGATGGACCTCGAACTTCATTCTTCGAGTTTCCTCTCGGCCACGTAGGAATCGAGCTGCTTGGTCCGGCCGGCGTAGAGATCCTTCTCCGCCTTGGCTTTTAGCTTGTGCAAGGCCTCGACGACCGCGGGATCGGCCAGCTCTTCGTCGGTAAGGATCTCGGCCCGGTCGATCCGCTTGCGCTCCGGGTCGATGACCAGGTAGTCGCCGGGGCGAAGCCGCCAGGCCTTACGCAGGGATTGGGGGATGGTCACCCGGCCTCGTTCGTCCATCTGGAGGATGATGCGGTTCATGTTCCCGCCCCTTTTGGGAAAGTGGGTATTACCCATCTCATTATACACCACGGCGCCGACCCAAGCCAAGGGGGGCGGCCGGAATCAATAGGTCTTGTCAATCCCATCGGATGGCATCCGGCTTTAGAGGTGATGAGAAAAACCCCGTCCTCCTGCCGACGGCGACCTGAAGACCGGCGCTAATCTCACCAAGGACCTTCGCTTCGCTCGGGCCCTAGTATGGTCGCGAGTCGTAAAAACCATGGGTCGCGGTCCAAGTGCCTCTTAAGCTTTTGACTCTACTGCTATCCGCGCTTACGACGCGGCGACTCTGACGCCGGACTGCTCTGCGTCTTCCCGGACATCTTGGTGATCAAG
This sequence comes from Bacillota bacterium, assembly GCA_012516115.1. GTDB lineage: Bacteria > Bacillota > UBA4882 > JAAYXC01 > JAAYXC01 > JAAYXC01. Next base: position 7,503 of record JAAYXC010000012.1, read on the forward strand.
TGCGTAATCACAACACCTAAGTCATAGATATCGAGGACTCCATCCATGTTGGGATCCTTCAGATCGAGCGTCCCCTGGGTTTCGTGAAGGCTGTACGCCAGCTTCAGAAACTTCGAGAGCACGAGTTTGGGGATCTCGGCCACCCGATCCGGGCCGTACCACTCGAAAACATCCCGATCGCCCTTGCTGGAATTGCATTTCCGGCAGGCCAGGGCACAGTTGTCGGTGGAGTTAAGCAGCTTGACGATGCGTGGGTCCACGCCCGCCCGGGAGGCGGGAATGATGTGGTCGATGCTTAAACCGGTGGTTGCGCCGCAATAGACGCAGATCCTGCCCTTTTCCATTTCTTTTTCATAATCGCGCACCGAGGAGGACCAGGTCATCTCGCCGGAGAGGAGCTTCTTGTAGCGGGAGACGATGAAACCGTAATTGTTTTCGAACACGGCGGCCCTGGCGATCAGTTTGGCGTATTCCCAGTAAATGAGCTGGCGGACGGTGGTGACGTACTTGGGAGGCATAGGGAACGACCTCCAGTCTTAAAGTCTAAAGTCGGAAAGTCTTAAAGTCTAAAGTCTTAAAGTCCACTTAAATCCGGGTGAATTTCAAATTAATCGAGTAACTCTTGACTTTTGACTTTCCGACTTTTGACTTTCCGACTCTCTGACTTTTGACTTTCCGACTTTTGACTCATGACTTTTGCAAATACCTCATCAACCCGCTGATCATCGAGCTGACTTCGTTAATCAAGTTATAAAGGCCGAGAAATTGGTCCTGATTGATGTATTGAGCATCCAAGGCTACGTATAGCTGAGACCTGACCTCGCCGGCCGAGCCTTTGGGCCTTTGGCGTTGTCCTCCTGCCGGCGGCGGCCTGAAGACCGCCGCTAATCTCACCAAGGACCTTCGCTTCGCTCAGGCCCTGGTATGGTCGCGAGTCAAACGGAAGTAGGTACGCTTGATGCCCATGTCGTTCTTGCATTCGTAGAAGAGATCGCGGTTTTGCTCCAGATCGAGCTTGGTCGATTCGGCGATCATCCGCTTCGCGCCCTCGCCCACCCAAACGCGGTTGTTGTAAATGGCGACTACGGAGGGGACGAGCCAATGGGTGAAGCGGCCGCCGAGGGTTGGCTGGTCGATGGTGAGGCAACGGGCTTCGAGGCGGTCGGAATGTTTGGGATCGAAGACGATCTCGGCGGCGACGGAATTTGTGGTGCCCAGATCGATGCCGAGGACGCGGAGGGGTTTCTTTTGGAAGGTGGATTTCAAGACTTCGGAGAATAACGACGGTATGTTGCCCATGCGGAATTACCTCCTGAATGATGGTTATTATTTACTCTAGTACACTAAAACCCCATTGTCTCCAAAATGATAAATACTTATCATAATGGGAAGCTGGGAGGCCAATTAACAGAACATGACGAGCTCTTGTCATGGCAACATATGCTATCCGGCGGTCTTCAGTATTCTTATTTTTTATGATTGCTTCAACAACTGAATTAAAAAATTTAGCTGACCCCAAAACTAGAACGCCATCAATACTCTCACCTTTTACCTGATGGATGGTTTCTTGCCGAATCGAAGGAAATGAAGTTTGAGACTTAAAAAGTGGTGATGCTAACTGAACTGTATTAAGTCCAGTCCGCTTGATTTTCTGTCCAGTTTTTGGAGGGTTTGTAATCTCTATAGTAGTGAATAGTTGGTTAAGATTTGCCTTTAAATTTTCAATCCACTCGGCGCCAGTCTTACTTATTGATGGAAGACCTTGCAAAGATTTAGTGAATCTCCATAAAGCTAATCGTATTCGGTATAATGTTTCCGATTCAGGATTTCTGTCTAATTCTTCCCAAACTTCTTCACTGGCTTCCACTTCGCTTTCCATGACACCAGCAGCGGCTTTCCGTGATACACGTAGGAATTCCGTCAGTTCCCTCAATCCCCAGACCCACTTCTTATCCCAAAATCCCGACTGTAAATTCCGGTCAAACATCTGGAAATTTCGCCATTATTCCCTGATTTCCTGCCGGCGGCGCGCGGGGAACCAGATCGCCTGCTCTTCGGTCGCCGGCGAGTGGCCATCAAACTCACCCCCGCTTCGCGATCTACCTCTCTTTGGCCAAAGAGAGGGGGAACAAGGGGGTGAGTTCGCGCGCCCCCATTCCGCCCGGCCCGCCTCCCGGCTCGACAGGCTCCGTCCCCGCCTGGCATCAAAAACCAAAGCCCGGGGCTGCTTTGTCCCAGGCCGTTTTTTTGTCGCGACTCACCAC
>JAAYXC010000071.1 GCA_012516115.1 Bacillota bacterium
TCAAAGTGGTCGACGCCAACAACCTCGAACGCAACCTCAATCTTACCCTCCAGTTATTGGCTTTAGGCAAACCCATGGTTGTGGCCCTCAATATGTGGGATGAAGCCAAACATAAAGGCATCGAGATCGACGCGGCAAAACTCTCATCTCTTCTAGGCGTCCCGGTGGTCACCACCAGCGGCCGCACCGGCGAGGGCCTGACCGCTCTTTCGGAAGCGCTCTTCAGGGTACAGGGAGTCTCCACCTGGCCCCCCATGGATTCCACGGAAAGATGGGCCAAGATCGGCGAGATCGTAAAACAAGTGCAAAACCTGGGCCATCGCCGGCATACATGGTTCGAACACGTGCAGGATCTCAGCGTCCACCCTTTTTGGGGTTTCGCCTTGGCGATACTGGTTTTGGGCGGGGTTTTCCGGTCGATCGTCGGGGTCGGAGAAGCCATCTCCGAACTGATCGCCCGAGTTCTTGTGCATGTCTATACCCCGCTCATCCTGCGGCTCCATGAGGTGCTGGCCGGATGGCCGTTGCTACATGGCATTCTCCTCGGCGAGGTCACCGCCGCCGGGTTTGACTACGAGCGCGCCATGGGCGTATTGACCACCGGGGTCTTCGTGGCCTTCGGCCTCGTCTTGCCTTTCGTCTTCTTGTTCTACGCGGCGCTCGGGTTCCTGGAAGACCTCGGCTACCTGCCGCGGGTGGCCGTGCTCTTCGACCGCCTCCTGCACCGGATCGGCGTCCACGGCTATTCCGTCATCCCGATGCTCTTGGGCTGTGGTTGCAACGTCCCGGGGGTATTGGCCGTGCGCAACCTCGAATCCCGCCGGGAAAGGTTCATCACCGCCGTCATCATCGCCACCACCATCCCCTGCACGGCGCAGACGGCCATGATGATCCGCGCCGTAGGCGGACGCGCCCCCGGATACATCCTTTTGGTCTTGGTTTCTCTTGCCGCCGTCTGGATCGTCCTCGGCCGCCTCCTCGCCCTTACCGTGGACGGCAGGACCCCCACGCTCCTTTTGGAGATGCCCCCGTACCGCCTGCCGGAACCGCGGCTTTGGGTCAAAAAAACTTTCCTGCGGACCAGATGCTTTTTGACCGAAGCCGTGCCTTACTTCCTCGGCGGGGTGGCGCTGGTGAACCTCCTGGAGGTGGCCGGAGTCATTCGGTTCTTGGGTCACCTATCCGCGCCGGTGGTCGGCGGCCTCCTCGGCCTGCCGGATACGGCCGTGGCCGCCATGATCGTCGGCGTCATCCGCAAAGACGCGGCCATGGCCATGCTCGCGCCCCTCGGGCTCAACAACGCCCAGACGGTCGTGGCCACGTTGGTGCTCGTGCTCTACTTCCCGTGCGTGGCCACCTTCGCCGTCTTCTTGCGGGAACTCGGTCCCCTTGACCTGGCCAAGGCCGTGGGGATCATGGCCGTGACCGCCTTGTTTGCCGGTGGGGTACTCCGCCTTCTCCTCGCCTTGGTCCCCAACCCCTTGCTCCTCGCGGTCCTCATCCTCGGGGGCGCGGTTCTGCTAGCGATCGTGTGCCCGAGCCGCGACAAGGAGGGCGAGCCTTGAGAGGCCTCCGAGTCCTCCGGCGGTGCGAGCTCCCGCTCATTGTCGTTCATCCCGGCGACAAGCATCACCTCAAGCCAGATCCGACCGGCGAAGTTTGCGGCGAACTCCCGGAGGCCCGTCATTACCGTCTTAAAGCGTAGACCCGCGGCCGGCCGGTTGATGGCGGTGAACGCCTCCGGGCTGCCGGCGTCCAAGGAGGGGATTACCAGATCGGCTGCGGCCAATTCCCTCCGGACTGCCGGCCGATTCAACAGCGATCCATTGGTTAGGACCGCCACCGGCAGGTCGGTAAGGTCTTTGATCGCGGCGATCAGTTCGTCCAAATGCAAACAAAGAGTGGGCTCGCCCGAACCGGAAAGGGTAATGTAGTCGGCGCGGACTTCCTTCAGCGCGATCCTCAGTTCGGCCGTGACCTCGCCCATGGAGACGTAAGACGCCCGCCTGGTCGTCTGTCTGGTCGTTCTGCCCAGCTGGCAATAGACGCAGTTATAGGTGCAGGTCTTGCCGGGCACGAGGTCGACCCCCAAAGAAAGGCCGAGCCGCCGTGAGGGCACCGGACCGAATAGAAAACACATTCAGCCTCCCCCTTAATCATGCCGGTAAAGGCCAGGGGGCATCAGCCCCGGGTCATGCGCGCCCCGCACTTGGGACAGGAGATCTGGCTGCACGGCGTGCCCCGCCGATGGGGGACCGTGGTCCCGCAGACCGGACAGACGCATTGGTCCACCGGGCCTGCGCCGCGCGGCCCCCGGCCGCGTCCCGGACCCGGGCCTTGACCGAGCGGACCGGTGCCATTGCCCCTGGGCATCTTTCTCTCACCTCTACTTAGAAAATACCGCGGCTCGTCGCCGGTCGCTCGTCGCTCTGGGACGGCGGGACTTGAGACCGTATTCTCATCCTTTGTGGTCCCCTACGGGAGAGACCAGGGAAGAGGTCACGGCTTCGGCCAACGCCGCCAAGATCGGGCCTTGATACTCTTCGATCCGCCCCTCGTCGCAGAGACGGGCCAGCCCGGGATCGACCGGCAGCCCGCCGAGAAAGTTTATGCCGGCGCGCGCCGCGATGTCTTGCCCCTGGGGCCGACCGAAGAGATAGATCGTCTCCCCGCACTTCGGGCAGACCACATGGCTCATGTTCTCCACCAGGCCGATGATTTTCTTTCCGAGCATCTTGGCCATTTTTATGGCTTTGCTCACCACCATGACCGCCAGATCCTGCGGGGAAGCGACGACGAGCAGTCCGTCAAGGGGGATCGACTGCATGACCGAGAGCGGCACATCGCCCGTGCCCGGCGGGAGGTCGATTACCAGGTAGTCCAGCTGGCCCCAGGCGACCTCCGACCAAAACTGCCGCACCGCGCCCGCGAGCAACGGTCCCCGCCAGATGACCGGCGTATCCTCCTCGTCGAGCAAGAGGTTGAGGGAGATCACCTGGATGCCCAGGTTTTTCGTGGCCACCGGGACCAGGCCGAACTCGCGCCCCACCAGCCGCTCCCGCAGCCCGAACATCTTGGGGATGCTCGGTCCGGTGATATCCGCGTCCAGGATCCCGACCTTCCATCCGACCCGCGCCAGGGCCACCGCGGCCAGGGCCGTGACCGTGGACTTGCCCACTCCTCCCTTGCCGCTCATGACCGCCAGCGTACCCCCGATCTCCGTGAACTCACTGGTCGACCATTCTTCCAAGGCCGCTTTGGCGTTTTTCTCTCCATGCAGCGTCTTCTTCTCCATCGGTTCACCGCTCCTTGGCGATCCCAAGAGGCCGGACCGGGGA
>JAAYXC010000072.1 GCA_012516115.1 Bacillota bacterium
AGATACGGGTGACGGTAAAACCATCCCATTCCGGCGGGATACATGGGTCGATCCTCAACCCGTCATAATCGGGCCTGATCCCCAAGATGTATTGGGAAACCGCGACGAAAGCCCACGAGGCGGTACCGGTAAGCCAGGAGTTCTTGGCCTCGCCGTGGCGCGGCGCGTCTTTGCCCGCCACCATCTGGGCGTAACAATACGGTTCGGTCAGGTGGATTTCGCTTTGGTGGTCGAGATAGACCGGGGTAATCCGCCGGAAGAGGTCGAAGGCCCGCCCGCCCCGGCCGAGGATGGTCTCGGCAATGATGATCCAGGGGTTATTATGGCAGAAGATCCCGGCGTTCTCTTTGTATCCCGGGGGGTAAGAACTAATCTCCCCGAGCTCCGGATGGTATTCGCTATACGCCGGCTGCTGGAGGACGAGGCCGTAAGGGGTCTCGAGATGCTCGGCCACCGCATCCAGCGCCGCCCGGGCACGGCCGTCCGCCAGACCCAGCCCGGCCATGACTCCGAACCCCTGGGTCTCGATGAAGATCCGGCCTTCCTCGTTTTCACGGCTGCCAACTTTACGGCCGAGATGGTCGTAGGCGCGGAGGAACCACCGGCCGTCCCAACCGTACTCTTCCATCGCCTTCCGCATCTCGGCCAAGGCGCGTTCGGCCCGTTCTGCCTCGGCGATAAGTCCCTTCCGGCGGCAGATCTCCACGTACTCCGGCCCGATAAAGAGGAACATCGCGCCGATCAGGACCGACTCGGCCCGGTCGCCCGGGGTGCCTTTAATGAGCTGGAACGATTCGTCCGGCGTGGTAGAGAAACAATTCAGGTTCAAACAATCGTTCCAGTCGGCCTGGCCGATTAGGGGTAGACCATGGGGACCGCGGTTGTTGATGACGTGGTCGAAGGCCCGCCGGAGATGTTCGAGCATCGTCCCGGTGGTCTTGGGGTCGCTGTTATAGGGGACGACCTCATCTAGGATGCTCCAATCACCGGTTTCCTTAAGATAGGCCGCGGTGGCCAAGATCAGCCAGAGCGGATCGTCGTTGAAACCGCTCCCGATCTCGTGGTTCCCCCGTTTGGTCAAAGGCTGGTACTGATGGTAGGCCCCGCCGTCAACGAGCAGCGTGCTCGCCAGGTCGAGCAGGCGCTCCCGCGCCCGTTCCGGGATCTGGTGAACGAAGCCCAAAAGATCCTGATTCGAGTCGCGGAAACCCATCCCGCGGCCGATGCCCGACTCGTAATAAGAGGCCGAGCGGGACATATTGAAGGTCACCATGCACTGATATTGGTTCCAAATGTTCACAGTCCGCATCAACCGCTCAACCGGGTGGACGAGCCGGAAACGGCCGAGGAGGTTTTCCCAGGCCCGGCCGAGGGAGGCCAAAGCCTCCTCGACCTCTTCAGGCCGGGAGAAACGGGCCATAAGGTAGCGGGCTTTCTCTTTATTGATGATCCCTTTGGCCGCCCATTTCTCCTCCGGCGCGTTCTCCACGTAACCGAGGATAAAGATGAACGTCTTCTCCTCCCCGGGAGCCAGCTCCACTCGAAGATGATGGGAGGCCACCGGAGCCCATCCGCTGGCGAGCGAGTTCAAAGTCCGGCCCTCGAGAACCGCCCGGGGATTATGGAGTCCCCGATAAGGGCCCAAAAAACTCTCACGGTCCGTTTCAAACCCCACAATAGGAGCATTTACGCCGTAAAAAGCGTAGTGGTTTCTCCGTTCACGGTATTCGGTCTTATGGTAGATTACCGGGCCCTCGACCTCCACCTCGCCGGTGCTCAGGTTCCGCTGGAAGTTGGTCATATCATCCATGGCATTCCAGAGGCACCATTCGATAAAGGAAAAGACCTCGATCTCCTTTTTGGTTGTCCCTTCGTTCCGCAGGCGCAGACGATGGATCTCCGCGTTCGTCCCCAGCGGGACGAAGAAGAGGACCTCGGCGCGGAGGCGGGAGCGTACGCCGGTAATCTTGGTATAACCCAGGCCGTGTCGGCACTCATAAAAATCGAGCTCGCTCTGGACCGGCTGCCAACCGGGGTTCCAGATCTCAGGACCATCCTTTATATAGAAATAACGGCCGTTACCGTCGAGGGGGATGTTGTTGTACCGGTAGCGGAGGATCCGACGGAGTCGGGCGTCTTTGAAGAAACAATAACCACCGCCGGTATTGGAGATAAGGCCGAAGAATTCTTCCATCCCGAGATAGTTGATCCAGGGTAGCGGTGTGCGCGGGGTGGTGACCACGTACTCCCTTGCCGTGTCATCGAAGTAACCGTATTTCATCTTGGCGCCATTTTCCCCCCTATGAAAGGTTAAACTTTTTTTCGAAGAAGAAAATTCTTCGTCAAAGCCGTCTTCCTTCCTGGGTGACGACGGCTTTTTACGTCTTCGCGTTCCGCATATATCTTTGGGGGAGTCCAGAACCTTCCCTTTAGGGAAGGGACACCGGACGAAGAACCGAATCGGTTCCCTTCCCTGAAGAGAAGGGGGTAGAGTGTGTATATTTCGCCGCGGCCGAGAAACTCATGGGCCGGTAAAAGCGGCCGCGACGAAGACGAAGGCGGCATTATAGTCGATGGCCGGTTCATTAGATGAATAAGAAGCGCGTGAATCGATGTAACTGTAGGGGCCCAAACCGTAAGGCTCGGCCCCGGATTCGGCGCAGTTGTTGGGACCGCCCACCAACATACCGGGGACGGATTTGGGCGCCGTGGCATCGAAACGATGGTGGGGCATACGGACCGGATCGGACCCGAGGCAGGTCACGTAACACTTGGAAAGCGGATTGAGACCCAATACGAAATCGAGCTGCGCCAAAGCGGCCGCGCGATAATCCGGATTGGGTTGCAGCCGGTCGGCGAAAAGCATGACCATCCCCCGGGCCAGAGCTTCCTTGTTGGAGGCCCAACCGAAATCCCCGTAATGCAAGGTATAACCAAAGGCGCTGGCCTTGGTGGCGCGAAAATGCTTTTCCGCGGCCAGGGCGATCTTCTCCGCGGCAAGACGACGCAAAGCGGCCGGAACGGCTTCAGACCTCGCCAGATCGAAGAGTCCGAGTAAAGCGGCGTCGGTCCAGCCGATACTGTTGGGCGTATATCCCTCTAACCGGTCTTCGAGTTCCTCGATTTCCTCGCCGAGCAAGGTCAGCTCCGCCGCCGCCCAAAGCCGGTCCGCCGCGTCGTCGGTTTGGCCGTAGGCGCCGGAACCTTCATCATCGAAATCATCGTGTTCCCAGGCGAAACCGTGTGTTTTCAGATAATCCCAGGCGCGTCCGGCGGCATCGGTGCATCGGTCGGCATAGACCGGGTCCAGATTCCGGAACACCCGCGCCGCCGCGGCCATCACCGCGGCGAACTTGGCCGTGGCGAAGGTAGAGATACCGTAAACGTATCGGGGACCCGTATCTACATCGGGTCCCACGAGCGTGGGCCACCTTACACCACCGACTTTATGATAGACGGCCCCATCGGGCCGCTGCATGGTCAGGAGCCAATCCAATCCCACCCTGGCCTCATCGAGGATATCCGGTAATCCATTCCCGCTCTCCGGGATGCGAAGCGAGCCGTCCTTGTATAGCGCAGGCCACAGTTCATAAAGGCAAAGCAGATGGGCGACGGTAACGGCCGTGGTGGAGACGTACTTACCGTAATCGCCCGCGTCGTGCCAGCCTCCCACCGTGGCCCACCTGCCGCCCTTCTCGTTGAAGGGATCCGTATACCATAAATAGGCATCGTCGCCATGGCATGCGGAATGGGTTAAACCGGTCTCGGGATCCTCCAAGGCGATGCCGCATCGCTGTAAATAATAAAAACGTAACCCCAGCCGAAGCACGTCCCGATAGACGTCCTCCCCGATACGGAAAGGATAAGAGGCCCCTACTCCCGGAACTTCCACATAATACCGACCGGGTATACTAAGCTCGCGGAAATCACCCCGCCAGACGCGCTTACCGGAAGTAGCATCGGTAAACGGCGTCAAGCGGCCCCGAAAAACGGGTTCACCCGTCTCCTCCACACGCACTGTGAATTCTCCGGCCGGGCGATCGCAGACGACCGTTTTGGGCAGTGAAGGGAGATAACCCACCTGGTTAACGAAGACATGAGTACCCGGAGGTACGGGCGCCTCAGCGGAACCCAAAGCAGCGTTTCCGGTCAGGAGAAAGGCCACCGCCAGGCCGAGGCAGCGGGTAAAACCACCACGCATACAACTCTACTCCCTTATCCCTTCTGTTGACCTTCTTTCATCCTTTAATGCTACCGGAGAGCCCTTCCATGAAGTAACGCTGATAGATTAAAAAGAGAATGAAAGGCACCAGAATGGCGATGCAGCCTGTGGCCATCATGGCATCCCAGGGGAATTTCACCGTGACGCTCGACATGAACTGCAATTTCAGCGGAAAAGTAAAAAGTCTTTCATCGCGCAAAACGATCATCGGGATGAGGAAATCGTTCCAGATCTGCCTGAATTGATAGATGGCCAGCGTGATCAAGGCTGGTTTGGAAAGGGGTAGGATGATCTGCCACCAGACCCTGAAACGACTGGCCCCGTCGATGATGGCCGCTTCAACCAGGGCCATGGGAAGCCGCACGAAATACTGGCGCAAAAGAAAGACGCTGAAAGCCGAGGCAGCATAAGGTATGATCAAGCCCAAGCGCGTATTGAGCAGACCATATGTCCTCAGGACCCGATAGTAGGGAGCGATCATCGTCGTCATAGGGAGCATCATGGTGGCCAAGATCATCACGAATAGAACATCGCGTCCGGGAAAATTCATAAAAGCAAAGGCATAAGCACATAATGAACAGACGATCATGGTCAATATAATAGAACTTGCGGTGATAACGATCGAATTTATAAAGGAAAAACCGACCTTCCATTCGCTACCGAAAGCAAGAGCAAATGAATTCAGATTAAAGCTTTTAATTGTCCCGAAAAAGTCGGTGAAAATTACCGGTGGCACCATAAAGATATAAATTTTAGGAACAAAAGATACATAAATAATCCAGAACAATGGTGCCAGGAAAAAGAGGGCGAAGATCGACAGGAAAACGAGCCCAACGGTCTTCCTCATCTTTATCCATACTGGTGGCCTTGGCCGCCTGTCATCCATCGCCACGTTGACCACTCTCCCCGTTACTACGTTTTTCACCGGGACCATTACCATCAGAAATCTTCCACCTCGCCGAGCTTGAGGAATCTCAACTGTAACAGACTGGCGATTAAAATGATGATGAACAGCATGAACCCTGCCGCGGCCGAAACGCCGAGTTCGAAGTGGTTGAATCCTTTGTAATAAATGAACGGGACGGCAGTCATCGCCGCCCTCTCGGGCCCGTAACTTGCATTGGGGAAGATCAGGAAAGAGTATTCAAACTGCTGCAGTCCGCCGATGGTGGACATGACGGTGACAAAAGTTAGCGCAGGGCGAATATAGGGTAATGTAATCTGAAACATGGTGCGCAAAGGGGATGCCCCGTCGATCCTGGCCACTTCGTAAAGCGTGGTGTCGACTACCTGTAAGGCCGCCAAAAGGTAGACCATATGGTAACCGGTCCATTGCCAGAAAGACGTGGCCACCATCACGGGGAGCGTATAACGTGCGTCAAAAAGCCAGTTGATTTTCTTAAGCCCGAAAAGTCCGAGGAACCAGTTGACGGCCCCACTGTCCTGGTTAAAAAGCATCTGGAAAAGCAAGGCGGTCAGGGCCGTATTGATCAGAACGGGGACATAAAAGGAGGCGCGGAGAAGGCCTCGTAACCGTCCGAGCACCCCATTGAGGATTACCGCCAGGATGAAGGCCGCGGGGATCTGGGTTAAAAGACAAAAAAAGGTATATAAGAAAGTCTGCCGCATTGCTCGGAGGAAAGTGGGCATCAATTTATTGGTGAAAAGCCATTTGTAATTGCTAAAACCGACATAGGTACCGGGGTCGATGCCCGTGGCGTCCGTTAGGCTCATCCGGGCACCGAAGAAGAAAGTGTACAAATTGAAGGCCAGCAGCAAAGTCAGAAAGGGCGCAATGTACGCGAAAGGCGCCAGCCTCTCCCAGCGGAAACGCCGGCGGCGCCGGGTGATGGGATTAACCTGTCGTATAGTCTCTTGTTCTATCACCGAGATCATCTCCCCAAAGC
>JAAYXC010000073.1 GCA_012516115.1 Bacillota bacterium
GGATTAAAAGGATCAGGCAAAGACAGTTACGGTTCTCAAAGAGCCCTTCCAGGATGTTCGCCATCTTTCCCGGTACCCGGGCGAAGGTCCAGGCCAAGGCCCGCAACAACATCGGTCCGGTCGTGGACAGGTTCATGACCACGGAGAGGATTGTTGAGCCGGAGGACCAATTGCGGCAACGTCCACCCCACGGTGCTAACGAAGGGATTGAGCGCCAGGCGCAGAACGGCCCCCGGGCCGTGGAATGCTCGTGATTATGAGGTTTGTCAAGGTGCACTGTTCAAGAAGAGTCCAACCATTCCGTCAAGCATAAAAAAGGCCCCGTCATGGTTCGACGGGACCCTGATAGAAGCAGCGGCCGCCTACAGCTCCGATATCCTTAACCGAAAACGTTGCAGCAGACACAAAGGATAAGGATTAAAAGGATCAGGCAAAGACAGTTACGGTTCTCAAAGAGCCCTTCCAGGATGTTCGCCATCTTTCCAGCCCTCCGTTTCCATCTTCGTCAGCCAGCTCGGTCCGATGGGAGCAGGCCCCTTCTCGGCCGTAGCGAGACCCTCTAAGCCATGCCGGACGGAAGGGACGCGTGGCGGGATCGGCCGATCCCCCCATGATTCGTCTTGTTAAGACGCAAAACGCGTCGCGTTCACCTTCCGGAGGCCGTGACCGTGTAAAGAGTCTCCAGGCCTTATGCTCGGAATATTATACGAAAGGCTCTGGCGCTTGGTGGTGGGCGAAAGTCATTCCGGGACAAAGGCCCGCTTGCCGTGGGTAACCCGGTTATGCTATCCTTGGAACGCAGATGACCGTTCTTCTGGAGAACCTCCTCGAGGTCGAGAAAGGGGATTACGGTGGTGCCCAAAGCCCTGGTACTTTTCTCCGGCGGGCTCGACAGCCTGCTCGCCATGAAACTCTTGCAGGAACAAGGCCAGGAAGTGGAGGCGGTTCACATCGCCCTCCCCTTCACCCGGGCGGGTAAGCCCGGCGGCCTCGAAGAAATCAAGGCCACCGCCGCCCAGCTCGGCGTGGTCCCGCACATCATCACCCCCGACGAGGAGCTGGCGGAGATCGTGGCCCATCCCCGATTCGGCCACGGCCGGAACTTCAACCCCTGCCAGGACTGCCGCATCTATCAGCTTCGCAAAGCGGCGGCGCTGATGAAAGAAATCGGCGCCGACTACCTGGCCACAGGCGAGGTGGTCGGCCAGCGGCCCATGTCCCAGCGGCGCGATGCCCTCTTCATCACCGACCGCGAGGCGGGGGTTAAGGGCCTCGTCCTCCGACCCCTCTCGGCCAAGCACCTTCCGCCCACCATCCCCGAAGAGAAGGGATGGGTCGACCGGGAACGCCTCCTCGACATCGCCGGCCGGGGACGAAGCATCCAGGCGGCCCTCGCCCGGCAATGGGGCCTCTCCTACCCTTCGCCCGCCGGCGGCTGTCTCCTCACCTACCGGGAGTCCGCCGAGCGCTGCCGAAACCTCCTGGCCCTCCTCGGCCGCCTGCGCCTGGCCGATCTGCCCTTGATCGGCCTGGGACGCCATTTTCGTCTCGGCACGAATGCCTTGGCCGTGGTCGGCCGCAAAGAGAGCGAGAACCGGATGCTCGCCCATCTCTTCCACGAGCACCCCGAAGGCCGTTTCCTCCTCCGGACGGAGGGGGTTCCCGGCCCGCTCACCCTGGTGGTGGGCAGCCCGACCGAAGACGACCTGGAGTTGGCCGCCTCCATCACGGCCCGCTATGCGGATCTGGCCTCCCCCGGCCCGGCGGCGGTGAAGGTCTTTTCCCCGGCCGGGGAAGGCCCGGCGAAGCGGGTGATCCACGCCCACCCGGCGACCGAGGAGGAGCTGGCCAGGTGGAGGATCGGGTAGAGCCTCAGTGACGGAGCGCTTGAAGGGATCTACTGGTGAGTGAACCTGAACGGATTAGCTTTCGTTGGTTTTTTGGGCTTTTAAAGAAGACCATGCCATGGAGAAGTATATTTACTGATCCTATTCCAGGAACCATCTGCAAATTTGTTACGGCGAGTTGGATAGTCCAGAGATAATGGAGAAGATGAAGGCATACATGATGCCGAATGCAAGCGATAACGGGATTGAAGGCATTAAATTAAAGAGGCCACGGAAAAAGTAACTTTCCCGAAGAGGCTTGGACATATATTCGCAAATTATTTCCGGAAGCCCAACATTGGATCCGGTTTAACATATGACATGGGGGACGACATATTTCTCTTTTGAATCATGTGATGGTTTAGGTTTGGCCGTACTTCGTCCGGTATTCGCTGGGAAGCAGTCCGGTGTATTTACGAAAAACTTGGCCGAAATAGGCCACATTATCGCCGAAACCCACCCGGCGTGCCACTTCATACATCTTTAGATCCCCGGCCGTGATAAGGAGCTGTTTGGCCTTTTCCATCCGGAGCTTCATCAAATAATCGGAGAACTTGATCCCGCATTCCTTCTTAAATAGTTTACCGAGATAATCAGGATTAAGATACAATATCTTCGAAGCGATATAGTTGAGGGAAAGTGAACTATCACTCAAGTTTTCGTTCACATATTGGATGACTTGGCGAATAATCCTGTTATAATTTTGCACTATTGATGCATCAATGAGGGTAATGGTCGTGCTATCGCGTAATGATGGACAAATTTTAACAGCTTCTCGAGTCTTTTTATACATTTCCGGTAAACTTTCCAATGAACCCTTCTCGCTGATGGCTACCCTAAGGCCAGCAGGCACATATCGGACTGTTTCATTATAAATTTGTTTTACAAGCGCCTCAGCCCTGGTTTTATCTTCTGAGTTAAAAAGTAATACCACACAATCGTGTAAAACAACACTAAAATACCAGCCATCTTTCCCGAATACATTATCTATACAC